>NZ_CAXUPU020000051.1:0-40874 GCF_964252755.1 Caballeronia sp. LjRoot29
TCAGCCAACATAAAACCCGCGAAGACCTAAAAAGCAGCAACCCGGCAATGAACCCGACCGCTAACCCTAAAACCCGTGCAACCCGGCATTAACCCTGACCGCCACCCCAGAACCGCACCTCATCAAACCCGAGTGCGAACGACCCCCCGTGCTATGCAGTAGCAATCAGCAACACCCCCGTACCCGCGAGCCCGATTGTCCAGAGCCTGTCGAAGTTGATCCATCCGCGCCTGAGCACACCCACGCCCAGCCAGTCGTAAACCAGCAGCGCGATGGCACCCGTCACGACCAACGTGGTTAACGTATGAAGCCCAACAGCGGCAAGCGAAACCAGCAACGGCCCAGAGGAAAACTGGCCCGCCACAGACCCACATAAAGGAATCAGCGCAGGGATCAGCATGAGGCCGGCTCCATGAGCGGTTGCCATCAGGAACGACCAGAGGACGAGGCCGGCAAAGCCTGTCGTCATGCCAACACGCACGCGGTGCCGGTGCCCATAGCGAACCTGGTACACAGCCCAGGCGACAAGCAAGGCGCCGCTAGCGATACGGATCAGATGACTGTCCAGCACCATCCCGGTAGTGAACACGAGCGTGGCGACTATGCCAATAGAGAGCGCGTGGCCAAGCGCCATCGGCGGGATCGCAAGAAGAACCGCCCGCCGGCTACGCCGATGCAAACCAAGCGCGACCGCGAACAGCCAGCCCATCGCAGGGTTGATCCCATGAAATACGCCAAGGGCCGCTATGGCGAACCACTCCCATGCATGGCTACTCCCGGCCCATGCCATATTCATGACGTGCCCGGCGCGAACGCTTCACGAAAACGGCGGCTCACATAGAACACAACGAATAACATCACGGATAACAATACGAGTCCGACGAGCAATCGCCACCCTCGAGCCGTACCTGATGCGGCCGGTGCGTGGAAGGCCACTCAACTAGGAAGCGCGGATCAAATTCAATACCGCCGTCGAGCGCCGCATCGAGTTTCACCATCCAGCCTTTAAGACCTTCAGGATAAAACTGTTCGTCAATCGCGCCATACAGCGAGTTAGTGAAATACACACGGCGACCATCGCGACTGACTTCAACCATCTGCGGTCCGCCGTTCAGCGCGCGACCGTCCGCTTTCGGATGCGATTCTCGCGATACGATTCCACCGATCCGTACCGTCCCGGTGAGCTTGGGTGCAAAGGGATCGGACACGTCGTATTGCTTCAAATCACCGGTTCCCCAACACGCAACGTAGAGAAAGCGATCATCCATTGAAAGATCAATGTCGGTGACAAGCGGAGGCACTGCACCGAAACCCTTCAACATGGGCGGCAAAAGGTCAGGGTCGGCAGGCTCGGCAGGAATCTCGATGATCTTCTTGACGCCCCACTTGTCACCATCGCGATACCACGTCCAGATAGACGCCGATAAATCGTTCAGGCTGATAACGGAGTTAACGAAGCCGTATGCCTTGGTCGGATCGTGGGCCGGACGCAATTCGAATACGAGCTGGTTCTCTTTGCCGAAATCGATCTCCTGCTTATGTTTGCGCGTATGCAGGTCCCAGAAATGCAGCTTGTGTCCATATTGACCACCCAGCAAGATTTCCGGCACGAGGCCGTTCTCGAAGGTAGCAGGCAAACCCCATTCGCTTGTGACCAGGGTGTCGTGTCCGAGATGCCACCAGGCATCGTAGGAGAGTTGCTGAGGACCCCGATCAATTTCCCATTGACCGCGAATGTTGAAGGTCTCGTGGTCCATCAGGAAAATGCCACCCGGCGCCTCGCCTTGCGCATTGCCCAATGCGGCCACGTAGATTCCCTCGGGGCCGCAATGAACCGTATGCGGTCTCGTATAGCCGGCTTTCTCGGCGACTTCCGCAGGCTCCAGCACGCGCACGATCTTGGGGTTGCGCGGGTCGGCCTTGGTATCAAGAATATGGATTCTCGACGATCGCAAGCCCGGCACGACCAGATAGCGACGTTCGGCATGCGGGTGAGGTGCGTTCGGGCATAAACAGGAACTACAAGCGTTCCAGCCGAAATGATGAAGTTCGTCGCCCGTGTTGGGCATTGCAACAGTGCTGATTATTTGCGAATAGCTGGGCGACGCGGGGTCCACGTCTACAACGGCAATGGCATCCGGAACCTGTCGCGTGGGATCGAAACTCGCTACGTACGCAATGGTCTCGTGCGGCGCCTTCATGGCCATCCGCGGGGAAGGATAGAACGTTGGATCCGGGGTCCAATTTGCCATGTCATTTCTCCAGGAATGTTTGTCCCTGGTGGCCCGGTGGAAGCCCGTCCAAGGATTGCCCGCAGAACTACGGAGCAAATATACCTTGTTTTCAGCTTTCGACGAACGACCTGCCTAGCGACCAAAGCTTGATTTCTTCTAAGGGAATGCCGTGCGGCGATAAGCATTGGCTTAGCCGTTACGAATAGCTCTTACGGGTTCCAAGAACGAGAACGCCCGGCAATGGGATTGCCGGGCGTGCATTGAGCGCGTGCGCCAAACCAGTTTATTTACGCGGTTTCCGGCCGGTGATTTTGGCCGCGGGTTGCGCCGCGGCAACGCCAATCTGGCTAGCTGGAAAATTGACGATCCGCGTACTGTTCGCAGGCGCTGCATACGAGCGAAGCGCCCGGCGGACGCTCGACCTCGCGCCGCCGACAATCGCGCTCATCGCCTGCTTGTCGAGTTCCACGCTGTCGGGCAGATCCTTGATCAGAATTGCAGCCATGGTGTCATCCAGAAAAGTTGAGGGTGTCTATTCAGACCAGTATAGGCAATTTAGGCCCTTAGAAACGCCGGATCCGCCGCGGGAAAAATCTTCCCGCAGCGGACGTCGACGTGTGCAGACCTGCAGTGCGTTCAAAACATCACAGCCGTACCCGTGTTCGCGTACTGGGCTGGATTGACGTTTAGGTGTATCGGCCCGAGGTTGGCGCCAAGCACGCCGATGTTATTGAGCGCATTGACCTCTACGTTTTGATACTGAACGATGTTCTCGTTCGTGTTCACTGCGACGTTGACGTTGGCCAAGGCACCGGCGCTGGCAAGCGATGCATTGCCGCCGCGCACGTCCGACATGGCGTGACGGTCCAGCTCCCGGCTGTGAGATAAGTCGTGAATCGTGATGGATGACATGGCGGTGCTCCAAGCTAAAGAGTAAGGGAGGCCTGAACGGGCAACCGGAGGCCGCAAGGCCCCCGGAGTTGCCGCGCAGCTTCAGAAGTTGATCGTGTTCTTGTTGCTGGCGGTTTGCTTCGGGTCGACCGTCGAGTGAATGCCGCTCGCGAACGCCACGTTGTTGCCGTTGTTGTTCAGCGTGTTCTGGGTCTGGCTGATCAGTTGGTCGGCGCTGAACGATGCTTCGTACGACGACACGTTCACGCCGGGCCAGAAGCCGGGCAGGTTGCCGCCGCGTACGGCCGACATGGCGCGGCTGTCGAGTTCTTCGGTGACGGACAGGTCTTTGATGGAAAGTGATTTCATGGCAGTTCTCCTAAGGGTTAAGCCAGGTGGCTTTAAAGGTTGGTGAGCATCTTGTCTGCTCGCTGGACACTAATGCATGGCCTGTGCCAGAAGTGCCGCCCGTCGATGAAAAAGTCCTGGAAGGCTCGTGGAACAAGGCCTGGAAGACCCCAGTGGACGCGTGCCGCGCAGGTCTTCTCTCTGCCGTTCGAAACGCCTGACGGCTGGCGGCCAACATCTGGAAGCCGATCTGTTGGGCCGGCAACAACATGTGCCCGATCGAACATCTGCAACGAAACCATGTTGCGAAAGGCAGGGCTGTCACCTAGTATCGAAACACTGCGAGTGCGGGTAACTACAGACAATATGTTCACTAATGGAGCCGCGTACGAGCCGTCGAGATGACCAGTCTTGCCCAAGCTATTCGAACCTTCCAAAACAGCGGTGCGTCCCGCGATGAGTTCCTGATACTCGTCGACAGCGCGTTGTCCGTCGACGACACCTCGCCCGGGCGGCTGCTGGAAATACTCCGCGAAGAACAAGCCAGGACGCCGCTGCCAGCCGATCTTTATGGGGCCGTGCATCGGCGGATCGAGCAGGCGTCGCTTGCCGGTCACGGCGCGAATGCCGATGAGACTCGCCTGCAGACTTCGCCGGGCGCATTGCAACAACCATCGATTCCCTCCTCGCCGTCACGCTCTTCCTCATCCTCGTCCGCGCCCATGCGCGAGTTCGTGATGTCCGGGACGGATCAGGTGAAGGACGTCGGCGATACCCTCAACGGGCGCTTCGTGCTCGAAGAATGTCTCGGTGTGGGCGGCATGGGCACCGTCTACAAAGCGCTCGATCTGCGCAAGCTCGAAGCCTCTGATCGACGTCCATACATTGCGATCAAGGTCCTTAATCTGCAGTTTCGCGGCAATCCGAAATCGCTCATTGCCCTGCAGCGCGAAGCGAAGAAAGCGCAGGCGCTTGGGCATCGGAACATTGTCACGGTGTACGACTTCGATCGCGATGGCCCAGTGGTTTACCTGACCATGGAGTATTTGTCGGGCAAGCCGTTGAGCCGGATCTTGCGGGCACCGGATTTCAAGGGCATGCCGTATGCAGAGGCCTTGCCGATCTTCAAAGGCATGGCAAATGCGCTGGCCTACGCGCACGAGCGTGGTTTCGTGCATTGCGATTTCAAACCCGCGAACGTATTCCTGACCGATACCGGCGAGGTGAAGGTCATCGACTTTGGTATCGCCCGCGTGTTCCAGCGGCCCGAAGAAGAGACGGACGCAACAATCTTCGACCCTGGAAGTCTCGGCGCGCTGACACCCGCTTATGCGAGTCCGGAGATGCTTGAGCATCGCGAACCCGATCCCCGCGACGACATCTATGCGCTCGGCTGCACAACCTACGAGCTGCTCACGGGGCGGCATCCCTTTGACCGCATACCCGCAACGCAGGCGCGCAGCTCGGGGCTTAAGCCGCAGCGTCCTGAGAGTCTGGGGACGCGGCAATGGCGGGCGTTGAGGTCCGCGCTTGAATTCGAGCGTAAAGCGCGCATGCCGACGGTCGTGCGCTTTCTCCAGGAATTCGGCGAGCCCCAAAAACGTAGTGGTATGTCGGACGTCGCGGTAAAAGCGGCTATCTCCGCGGGCTTGCTGGCTGCGGTGGCTGCGGCCGGCTATTTCTACGCGTCGACGAATAGCATCACCCCACCGGAGAAAGCCGCCACGGCATCCGTACCCACACCGATTGTCCCGGCCACCCTCTCACTCGCCACGATCACCCCCGTGCTCGCACGTGTACCGTGTTCGGCGCTGGCTGCGTCGGTGCAGGATCAGGCACTGAGTGTGAGCGGCTATGTTGGCCGTAGCTATGGCACGCAGAAGTTGCGCACGACGCTAAGCCAGATTCCGGGCGTCACCGATCCCGGCGTACAGGTCCAGGAAGTCGATGACGATAAATGCGACATGCTCAAGCTGATCGCGCCTTACTTGACGACGAGCCGCCCGGCATCGATCCAAACGCGGAACCATGATGCGCAGTTGACCGAAGGCCATCCGCTGGTCGTTCAGATCACGACGCCGCCCTACGATTCATGGGTCAATATCGACTATTACCAACTCGATGGCAGCGTCGTTCATATGCTGCCGAACGCGCGTTCGAAAGACAATCAGGCGCCGCCGAACTACGCCGCGACGATTGGCAGCGCGGGTGACTGGATTGTCTCGAAGCCGTTTGGCTCCGAAATAATCGTGCTGCTCGTGACGCCCACAGCGCTGTTCGACCCGATCAGGCCGGAGAGCGAGTCGCGAGCGGATTATTTGCGCGCGGTCGAGAAGCGGCTTGCAGACATCGCGAACAAATTCGGACGCGACAAGATTGCCGTGGATCTCGTTCAGATCGACACGCATCCCCGCAAACAATAAAGCCCCTCTGGGCCGCGTTATTTCATGTCGCGTGCGACGCGCATGCCGTTCTGCGATTGCCGCACGCTCGCGCTGTATTTGAAGCGCGTGGACGACTGCATGTAGGCGGCGCCGTCGGGCCACGAGCCGCCGCGGATGACACGCACCGGGCAGCCCGCTTCATCCCATACACGGCCGTCCGCCGGCGCGCCCTTGTACGTGCTGTGCCAGCAGTCGCCGACCCATTCCCACACGCTGCCGTTCATGTCGAACAGTCCGAAGGGATTGGGCGTGAACGAGCCCACGTTCACTGGACTATCCTTGCGCCACGGCGCGCCGCAGTCCTTGCAGTCGGCGTAACCCTTGCGCATCTCGTTGCCCCACCAGTAGTTTGTGGTCGTGCCGCCGCGAGCGGCATATTCCCACTCGGCTTCTGCCGGCAGGCGATACGTCTTGCCGGTCGTCTTGGTCAGCCATTTGACGTAGGCCTGCGTGTCGTCCCAGCTTAGATTGCGCATCGGCGCAGATTTCGCGGCGTTGCCTTCTATATCGACGTGCGGGCATCCGTTTGCATCCGCGCAGGCGTTCCACTGTTCGATGGTCACTTCGTATTTGCCGATCGCAAATGGCCGGCCGATGCTGACTTTATGCGCAGGGCGTTCGGCGGGATCGTCGGAGTTACTGCCCATTTCGAAGGTGCCGCCCGGTAACGAGACCAGCGCCGGGCATGTGGCGCAGTCCTTGATCTCGCCGGTGGCGGACGCGGCTGTCTTGACGGCTGGAGCAGGAGAAGGCGTAGCTTCTGGCGGCGGGGAAACGGCCGCTTTTTCCGCAGGCGCGGGTGCGGGCGGCACGGCTGTGATAGGCGAGGCAGGCGAGCTGGCTGCGCGCGCATGCTCGGCCTGAGCAGGTGGTTGCGCCTTCGGAGCAGAGGCCGCCGCGCGGAGCCGGTCGATACGGGCGTGGGCGAGCGTGGCGAAGCGCCCGTTAGGATAGGCCTTCAAATAGGCTTCGTAATCGCTCGGGTAAGTGCTGTCCTTGATCGAGTCCCAGAACGTGAG
Source organism: Caballeronia sp. LjRoot29 (assembly GCF_964252755.1). NCBI lineage: Bacteria > Pseudomonadati > Pseudomonadota > Betaproteobacteria > Burkholderiales > Burkholderiaceae > Caballeronia > Caballeronia sp. LjRoot29. The sequence goes on from NZ_CAXUPU020000051.1 coordinate 6,937, forward strand.
CTCGTATTGTTCATTGCTGTCTTTAGGGAGAATTCCCCGGCTTTGATACGCGACGATGGTCTCAGGCATCGTCATGCTGCTGCGGTTCGCTCGTCCGCCAGCGGAAGCGAACTGGAATCCGTCTGTTGCCGTGGCGGGTCCCGCCATCATCCACGGTACCTGCTGCCCCTGCGTTGCAAGGCTCACTGATCGCGCCACATCGTGCAGCACGTCTTCAATACTTCGTCCCGGCTGGTTGATCGCGTTCAACAACGCTGCGGTGTACGTGCCATGCCGCGTGCCATCGGCCGCGTAGGCACCGGGTGCGGTCGCGTACGCCACGATCGTCCGCGAAGGCGGCTCGACCATGCTGACATTGACCGGGTCATAGGGATTGTTCAGACAGGTATCGAGCACGACCAGATTGAGTTGATCGACGCGGGGCGCCGACATGCCCGCAGTAATGCTATTCAAGTCGATACCCTGGGTGATCGGCGCCTCGGGCGACCCCTGCGCGTCGACCGGCAGCAGCAACGTTGACTTGCCGACCTGCATCGCATGTCCGGCGAAATAGAGCAGCCCGACACCGCCTGCAGCAAGCCGTTTGTTGAACTCCTGAACTGCTTCGTTCATGTGTGCGCGATCGAGGTTCGAGTACGTCATGACCTCGAAGCCGAGCCGGTTCAGCATCTCCCCGGTCGCCGTTGCGTCGCGCGTGGCATTGGCGAGCGGATGGTCGTCATAGTTCCCATTGCCGATGACCAGCGCAAGACGGCGCGGATGCGCCCCGCCATTCTGTTCACTAGCGGCGCTGCTGAACGCAACCGCTCCAAGCAGGACCGCGAGCCAAATGTTTCCCGACATGAGTCGTCGTCTGATTCTTCGTATGAGTCTTCGCCACATGAAAACACCCCGTGCCGGTATTGGACGGCACCCGTAAAGTCAAGGAGCCGCGCCAGAGCCGCATGATCCGCGGGAGGGGAACTCCTCTCACGCAGAATTCGTCCGTCCGATGGGCGAGCATCACAACCAACCATAGCACGCAACTACTTCATATCAACGTGGTCGAGCCGGCGTAACGATGCAACGTGTCGTGATTAGCCCGGGAATTGGCCTTTTATAACGAATCCATTTTTCCGATTAAGGACGGATACCTAAGTATTATGCCGATTCAGAATAAATAATTGGTCGTACCGTGCCTGTAAAACGGCCGAATTGCGCTCCCTCGAAGTATGTCTTTTTATCGGATTACGTCCTAAGCTAGCTAGGAGAAAAACGTGCGTAGCGTGCATAACGTGCATTAGGCTCGGGAGAATACGAAAATGCTAAGAAGAACCTTCCTCGGCGTGCTCGCTTTCATGACGGTGCTCATGCCGTCGCGCTCGTTCCCGGCTACGCGCACGCCGTCGCCTCCTGGCGCGGAGGCCTTCATCATCTGGCCGCCCGACGGCGCGGTGATCACGGGCGGAAAACTTTGGGTCCGCATGGGACTGCGCAACATGGGCGTGTGTCCGAAGGGCGTCAACATTCCCAATGTAGGTCACCATCATTTGCTGATCGATACGGAGTTGCCTCCGTTCGACGAGCCAATTCCCTCAGATCGCCAACATCTGCATTACGGTGCGGGCGAAACCGATGCCCGGCTTGAGTTGCCGCCCGGCAAGCACACGTTGCAGTTGCTCATGGGGGACTACAACCACGTGCCGCACGATCCCCCGATCTATTCGAAGAGGATCACGATCACCGTGAAATGACAGGCTGCAGATTAAGGGGGTGTGCCATGAAGAAATCTTGCACTGTCGCAATAGCTGCAATCTCGATCTCGATCTCGCTGATATCAGGGGCCGCGCTGGCCGGTCCCACTCCCGCTCCGGCCGATGCCTACGCGTATATCGGCTATCCGAACAATGGTCAGACGCTTCCGGCGGGCAAGCCATTTCGCGTGTGGTTCGGGTTGCGATACATGGGCGTTGCCCCGCGAGGCGTGAAGTATCCGAATACGGGTCACCATCATTTGCTGATCGACACGGACCTGCCCTCGTCGTTCGACGATGAGATTCCTTCCGACCGTCAGCACCTGCATTTTGGCGCAGGCGAAACAGAGACCACACTCGAGTTGCCCCCGGGCAAGCACACCCTGCAGTTGCTGATGGGTGACGCCGCGCACGTTCCGCACAATCCTCCCGTCTATTCAAAGAAGATCACGATCTACGTTAAATGATCGGGCAGGTTCACGCGCAGCGAGTGTCGCGGGTGAACCAACAGTTCACCGAGCAAGCGTTGGTTATGGCCCATCACGCGACTGCCGGATGACTCGCGAGCGGCCACCTCAGCCGCCGTGAATTAATCGCGCAAATCCTTTTCCAGTAAAGCTCAGAACGCCTCGGGCCAATTCATTGGTCACGCCTGGCATGCGCCATGCATTAGTGTCCAGCGAGCAGACATGATGCTCACCAACCTCTAAAGCCACCTGGCTTAACCTTTAGGAGAACTGCCATGAAATCACTTTCCATCAAAGACCTTTCCGTCACCGAAGAACTCGACAGCCGCGCCATGTCGGCCGTACGCGGCGGCAACCTGCCGGGCTTCTGGCCGAGCTATAACAGCTCGATGACCAGCCTCTCGTTTGGCGCAGAGCAGTTGATCAGCCAGACGCAAAACACGATCAACAACAACGGCAACAACGTTGCGTTTGCAAGCGGCATTTCGTCGACGGTCAAGCCGACGCAAACCGCCAGCAACCACAACACGGTCAACTTTTGATCATCAGGCGCAGGCAGCAAAGGCCGTCCGGCCTTTGCTGCCGCACCGGTTTTAACCTCGCCGCAATCAATTTCCCCGGAGTGAGATCATGCAAGTCATGTCGCCATCGCGCGGGTTGCAGGGCCGTGCTGCCGAGTCTTCATCTCTGGGTGTTGCGCGTTGCCTGTTCGTGCGCGCGGTACTTCCGATACTTGCCTGCACGACACTTCTCAGTGGTTGCATCGATGTGAACGTGCCGGACTACAAGCGTCCGGATACGCCGGCCAAGACCACGTGGTCGCAAACGGCCAAGTCGCTGGTCTCACCGGCCGACACCATCACCCTCGACTGGTGGAAACAATTCCATGACCCGTATCTCGACTCCCTCGTCAGCCGGGCCATTGCGAACAATTTCGATATCAAGATCCTTGCGGCGCGCGTGTCGGTCGCCGGCGGACAGATCAACGAAGCGCGTGCCGGTGCGCTGCCTACCGCGGATTTAGGCGCTGGCGCGGAGTTCGATAAAACCACGCGGCAAGATTTCTCCAAGCAATACAACGTGGCCACGCAGGTGAACTGGGACATCGACATCTGGGGCGCGGTCGAGAAGGGCGTACAGGCGCAGAAGGCCGAATATCGTGCGTCGGAAGCGGATTGGCGCGCGGGCTATCTCACGCTGGTGTCCGATGTCTCGACGACCTACTTCGAGATTCTTCAGTTCGATGACCAGATCGACCAGCAGCAAAAAACGCTGCGCGCCAACAAGCAGATCCTCACTATTTACGAAGGCATGGCCAAGAATGGCCTCGTGCCGAACACACAGGTTTTGCAGCAGCGTGCGGAAATTAATCGCATGACCAAAGACCTGCTCGAATTGCATCGCGCCCGCGATCTGGCGAACAACGCGCTCGCTACATTGATCGGTGTCCCGGCCGGTGAATTCACCGTGCCGTCGGGGCAGCTCGAGAAGCGCGTGCAGATTCCCGTGGTGCCGGCGGGCTTGCCGGCGCAATTGATGGCGCGGCGGCCCGATGTCGTGGCGGCCGAATATCGCGTGCTGGAAGCGTATGACGTCGTGGGCCAGGCGAAGCTCGCGCAGTTGCCGACCATCAGTCTCACGGGCCGGGGCGGCACGGCGAGTTTTGCTCTAACAGATCTATTGAAGTCCTTCACGTTCAGCTTCATGCCCAGCATCAATATTCCGCTGCTGGACCCAAGCGTCAGGGCGCATGTGAAGACGACCGAGGCGCAGACGGTCGTGGTCGAGCAGCAGTATCGGCGCACCGTGATGGGAGCGTTCGAAGAGGTGGAGAACGCGCTGGTCAACCTCGACGCACATACGAAGCAACGCACCGAACTGCAGGAACAAGTGGATCACCTGCAAGTGGTGGCGGCTCAGATTGAAGCGCAACTCAAGGAGGGCGTGGTGTCGCAACTCGAAGTCTTCGAGACCGAACGTACGTTGCTCGCGGCGGAATTGGCGTTGCTTGAAAACCATCAGCAACTGCTCTCCGATACGGTGACCCTCTATAAGTCGCTGGGCGGCGGATGGCCGTCGGTTGACGTGCAGAAGACCGATCAGGCAAGTGACCCGACCGCTACGTCCTCGTCCTCGTCCGATACACATGCTGTACTTGCCGCAAGTAAGGGAGTAACGAACTAAGCCCACGTGACGCGGCCAATTTTTTTAGGGCAATAGCTCACATCGGCCAAAACCAATGTTCGGAATGCAAAGTGTTAGTTCTCTTGCGACAGATGTGTTGCTGAATCATTGACTACCGCAGAGCGTGACTTACACTTCATGGCGTCACCGCTTTCAACGCGGTTTCGTCCAACACGGTTCATCGGCAGGAGTGCGCGGGTTTATCGCGCTGCGCTCATAGTGTGATGAACGTCCTTCGAGATGTGGACCCATGGCTCAAGGGGAAGCTTCCGTTGCCGAGGCCGGGCCGATGCTGCACAAGGCCTTCGATCTCTTGCTCGAGCCCGAGGCCTGCCCCGCGGCCGGTGTCATTCGTATTGACGAAGATTTGTTCGCAGTCGGGCGGTTTGAAGCGCCTTTCGTCGCTTATGAAACCGACGCGGTGGCTCAGTTGTCGAGGCGTCATGCGCGGATCTTTATCGAAAACGGCGCGGCGTACGCAGCGGACCTCGGCAGCAAGAACGGCACGACAGTGAACGGCGTGCTGCTGCGCGATAAACCCGCGCGGATTCACAGCGGCGACGTGATCGGTTTCGGCGGAAAACTCGCCTTCCGGGTGCGGATGGAACCGCGCGCCGCCTCGCGGGCATACACGTCTCAGCCTGTACATATGACGCTGACGCCGGAGCGCGGCGATCTTGGGTTGCATCCGGTCGAACTCATGGAGTTCCCGTTCCTCGTCAGCAAGGCGGACGAGACGTTTGCGCAATACAGTGACCGTTATCCTCATCAGGTTAACTATGTGTCACGGCGGCACGCGCATATTTTCATGAAGGCGGGCGTGCCGTTCGTCGAGGATCTCGGCAGCACCAACGGCACATTCGTCGACGGAAAACGGCTGGGTGAAACGGCAGTGCCGCTTCAAGATGGTGCATCGCTTGCGTTTGGCGGTAACCACTTCGCGTATATCGTGAGCCTGCGGCGAGAAGCCGAATCGGATGCAGCTACGACCACCAGCGCCGCTACGACGACCGCAACCGGCGCAGTCGCTCAAAGCCCACTAGACGATCTGGACAAGACGACGTTCATCGCAACGGCGCATTCGTTCCTGGATATCTTTTGCGTCGATCAGGGCCAACCGTCCGAGGATGAGATCAACCGCGAGCCATTGCCCGACGCGCGTGCTCCAGCCCGCCGCCGCTCTCGCAACAAATTTGTGCGCTTTGTCTCCGACCTGAGCGCGGCATTTGGCGGCGATCGTCCGATGAAGCGCCGGGTGATCTTCATCGGCCTCGCATTCGTCGCAGCAATGATCGCGATCGGCAGCGCGCTTTATTTCAGCGGCACGGCGGAGCGAAATCTTAAGAGCATGGTTGAGCACGGTGATTATCGCCACGCGGTGATAGTCGCTAATACTTATCTAGACAAGCATCCAAACGATCCACAGGCGATGGTCCTGGGCACCGAAGCGCTGCTTAAAGGGTATGTGCCGGACTGGCTCGATCGACTGAAACATCGAAGTTTCGACGCCGCCCACTCCGTCGTCTCGCAGATGAACACGTTGGCCGCGACGAATGCCGATGCGCGCTTTCTCGTCGATGAGATCGCATGGATCGGACGGCTTGAAACGTTCATGGCGAGCCGCGAGAAGGCGGATGCTCCTATCCGTATCTACGCCGATGAGAACCGCATGAGCGAGCTGCTGAAGCAGTGGGAGAGTGACCCCGGCGGTCATCAACGGCGGCTGGACCGGATCGCATCGACGGTGCCGGCGTTCAGGGACCTGTACGCCATTGCGCTCAGTCATCTGCGCAAGCTCGAAAGCGACGACTCCGTTTACCTCGCGGCCATCGAGCGCCTCAAGGCGAGTATCGACAAAGCATTGGCGCCGGGCGGCGATCCCGACGCGCTAAGCGGCGAGATAGCTGATTACGCCGACAAATACCCGCGCCTGGCGGGCCTCGATCATGTGCAGGACGACCTCCGGCAATACCTGGCGCTCGAGCATGTCCTCCAGTCGCGTCAGCTTGGTCCGATGATCGACGCCATGCAGAAAGCGCGCTTTACCACGCCGCCGTTTCAGGCGCAGCAGCATCAGCTCGATGCGAAGGCTCTGCCTGCGCCGGATGTCGTGCAGCGCTATCTGGCGGTATCGAATGCATGGAACAACGGCAAGACGGAGACGGCTATCGCGGGACTTCGATCCATGGCGGGCGGCCCCTGGGCCGACGCCGTCAGCACCGAGCTCGCGCACAAGCAGGCGGTGGCGAGTCAGTTCGCGGACCTGCAGAAGTCGCGCGGGGCGCAGGGCTACGACGACCGGGTGCTGTCGTTCTACGAATCACTTGATCTCGCCGCGGACGCCTGGTTCGTCAACGCGATCCAGCCGGATCTCACCGCGCTCAGGCAGAAGGCGCTTGCGCGAGCGGACGACGGGCTCAGTCGGGCGCAGACAGCGTGGACGCAATACAGGACCAACGGGGCTATCGGCGGGGACCAGCGGCTTGAAACAGGCCTCTCCGATACCTTCAGGAAGCAGGCGAAGCTGCTCACCGACGCGTGGTCAGGCGCGCAACGCGCCGCGCAGCTCCTCCATCAATTGAAGGCTGACCGTAGTGCGTTTGCTGACAAGCTGCTCGCCGAAATAAGCGCGGAAGTGGACTTGCAGCGGCGCTCGCTGGTTCAGTTGAGTTCGGTTCTGGACCCCGGGATTCTCAGCGCAAAGCTGGCGCTGATCGATTACGACAAGAACGCTAACAAAGGAGCGAACGGTGAAGAACGACGCGCGCCTTAAATCCTTTGCCGAATCGCTTGGCGACCACAGCGTGGAGGGTATATCCATCCTGGTGGCGGAGCCGGCGCGGTTGACGCAGGCATTAATCTATACGATGGTCGCGCTGGTCGTGAGCGGGCTCGTATGGTCGTTCGTTGGCCGCGCTGACGTGATTGTCACGGCGCAGGGCACGCTCTCGCCCGAGTCGGAAGTGCGCCGTTTCTATGCACCCATAGACGGCGAGCTGGCCGATGTTTATATCGCGGAAGGACAGCCGGTTTCGAAAGACGACGTGGTTGCACGACTCAACGCACGCGGTGCGATCCAGGCCGCGACCAACGCGCTGGAAGCGCAATTAAAACTCGATGACGCCGAGCGCGACTGGAAAGAATTCCCGGAGAAAAAGCTCTTGATGGAGCGTAAGGCGGCGGCGCTGAAAGACCAGATGGAGGTGGAAGAGCACTTGCATCAGACCCGCGTGGCCGAAGGAACGAGCAAGCTGGCAGAGGGACAGAAAGCGCAACTTGTGGAAGCCCGCACCGAGCTCGATAGCGCCCGGCGCACCCGTGACGCTGCAAAGCAGGAGCTGGACCGCTACGCCCGGCTGTTGGCGTTGCCGGGCGGTGGCGGGGTCTCGGAGATCCAGGTCGAAAGCAAACGCAACGCTTATATGGAAGCGGATAACGCGACCCGCATTGCTCAGTCGAAACTCACGGAACTCGATTTCCGCCTGAGCCACGAATTCTCCCAGGCGAAAGCGCAGCTTGAAACCAGCGGCCAGGAATCGATCAGCCTGAAGCTGCAATACGAATCGGCCATGCGGGAAATCGCAAGCGCGGGCGACAAGCTGCGGCTGCAATTGCAGACCGCGAGACTCGTTGCAGAAGCGGCGGACCGTATCCGTTTCGAAAATATTGATAAGGATAACTTCCTGCTAATCCTGGCGCCGGTGTCGGGTGTAATCACGGACGTCACGTCGACGCAACCCGGCGACAAGATCCAGGCCAATACGCCGCTGGGGGGCATCGCACCCAAGGACGCGCGGCCGGTGTTGAAGATCGCGATCGCCGAACATGATCGCGCTTTCCTGCGCGAGGGGCAGACGGTCAAGCTCAAGTTCAATGCGTTTCCATATCAGCGCTATGGAGTGATCGACGGAACGCTCGAGTTCATCTCGCCGGCGACGAAACCGTCACCGGAAACGAGACAGCCGGTCTACGAAGGACGCGTCACGCTCGCCCGTGACTATTACCAGGTGGCGGATACGCGCTACCCGCTGCGCTATGGCATGACGGCGACCGCTGAGATCGTGGTACGCGAGCGGCGGCTGATCGATCTTGGTCTTGATCCGTTCCGGCAAGTGGCGGGCTGACGGTGCCCGTCCCCATCGACTGCTTTCATGTTTAAAAGGGGCATAAAAAAATGACGGCGATTGTGCGAATAGACGATGAAGTCGTCGATGCCGATGAGTTCATCCGGGTGTTGAAACTGACCGGACAATTCGAGGGACTTGTCGAGCAACTCGTGCGTGACAAGCTCACCGTGCGCGCCGCGAAGAAGCAGCACGTAGACGTGTCCGATGCTGAGATCCAGATGCGCGCCGATCAGTTCAGGCGCGTGCGCGGCCTGCATCGCGCCGCCGACATGAACCGTTATCTCGATGCGCTAGGCGTGAACCTGGACGAGTTCGAGGCGTTCATCACGGACACGCTCTATCAGGAGAAGATGCTCGAGCAGATTGGTGGTGACGCCGACGTGGAGGCATTTTTCAAGCTGAACTCACCGCGGTTCGACAGCGTGGAAATCAGTCATATCGTGCTTGAAACACCGAGTCAGGCGAAGGAAATGATCTCCTACTTGCAGGACGATCCCGACAGCTTTACGGAGATGGCGCGAGAACATTCGATTGCCGATACCCGCGACCAGGGCGGCGTGCTTGGCAAGGTGTTGCGCGGGTCGCTCGCGCCCGAGATTGAAGCCAAGGTGTTCAATGCGTCGGCCGGCGACCTGCTCGGACCGTTCCCCACGCCCGACAGCACCGCGTACGAAATCTTTGCAGTGACGGCGAAACGTCCGGCTGAGCTGGACGCGGATGTCGCGTCGGAAATTCGCCGCTTGTTGCGCGAGCAATGGCTGCAGGCGCGGGCGCAGGAACACATTATCGAAGCACGCTAGGGCGTCGCGAACGAGAGGAGGCGAGCACATGGACGTACCGCAGAAACTTGATTCCCTGGCCGCATTCCTGGCGACCGTGGAGATCCTGTCGCCGTTTACGGCACAGGAAATCGATCAGCTAGCCGAGCACGCGGAGACGCGGTTTCATGCATTCGGGGAGACCGTCTGCAACGCGGGTGACGCGGCGGACGGACTGTTCGTGATCAAGGCCGGATCGGTGCGGATCTTTACGGAGGAGAACGGCAAGGAAATCAGCATGGGCGTGCGCCGCGAACGCGAAGTGTTCGCGGACATCGCCATGTTGCGCGAGTACCGGCATGAGTCGTCGGTGCGTTCGTCGGGGAAGACGGAATTGCTGTTTATTCCGCGCCGCGTGATCGAGCCGATCGTGGCGAGTAATCCGGCGGCGCTCGCGTTCGTCACGAGCTATGTTGCAATCAGTTCGGCCGGCGGTTTTGTCGCGAAACTCTTCGACCTGCGGGGCAAGATCGACAAGGCCGAGCTGGAGGCGTCGGTGCGCAGCGTCGGCGTGAAGCGGGTGGCTGCGGGCAAGGAGATCATCCATCAGGACGCGCGCGATGACCGGCGGCTGTACGTGGTTAGGCAGGGCGAAGTACGGATCGTGCGCACGGAGGGCGCTAACGAATATCTGCTTGCGACCTTGAGAGCAGGCGAGGTGTTCGGCGAGAAGGCTTGCTTGTTGCGGCAGGAGCAGCAGGCAACGGTCATCGCGAACGTGGATACGCGGCTTCTGGTCGTTCCAGAGAAAACCGTGCACCTCGTGCTTGAACGCAACCCGAAGCTGCGTGAAGTGCTGGAGGACCGCATGCGGTTTACCGAGCGCGAGTTGCAACGCCAGAAAAAGCTGGAGGAACGACGCTCGTTGCCAGCCATGCTCGACCTCCACTCGAAACCGGAGTTGGGCGAGCGCGTGATACGCCGCTTCGCATGGGTGCAGCAAGCAGAGGAAATGGATTGCGGCGCGGCCAGCCTGGCAATGATCTGCAAGCACTACGAGATCTCCATGACGCTCGGCAAGCTTCGCGAACTTGCCAACGTCACGACTCAGGGCGCGACGCTCGACAGTCTCGCGCGAGCAGGAGAAGTGCTGGGCTTCACCACGCGTGGCGTTCAATGCACCTTCGAATCACTGCGCGGTTTCGAACTGCCGTTCATTGTCCACTGGGAGGGATATCACTACGTGGTGGTGTACGGCATATCGAGGAACCAGGTATGGGTCGCTGACCCGGCGGTGGGCTTTCGCAAGATGGACGTAGAGGAGTTCGAGCGCGGCTGGAGCGGCACATGTCTGCTGTTCACAGCGCCACCCGAACTCGCGCAAGCCGCCGTCAGCCGTTCACCGTGGGTCCGGTTTGTCGGCTACCTGAAACCGTACAAGAAGATCCTGGCGCACCTCTTCCTTGCGACGTTCGTGATCCAGGTGCTCGGCGTGATTCCTCCGCTGATCATCCAGAATATTCTCGACGGGGTCATCGTTCATCAGAACGTCGGGCTGCTGCATTTGCTGATTGCCGGGTTGATCATCTCCAACCTGTTCTCGCAGTTGATGTCGACTATTCGCGCGTACCTTGCGAACTTCATGGTCCGCAACATGGACTTCGCGATGATGTCGCAGTTCTTCCGCCATACACTGTCGCTGCCATTCTCTTTCTTTGCCAAACGCAAGACCGGCGATATTTTTGCGCGCTTCCAGGAGAACCATACAATCCGCGCGTTCCTCACGGAGTCGACCGTCACGACCGCGCTCAACTTGCTGATGGTCTTCATCTACTTCACGATCATGTTTCTCTACAACGTGAAGATGACCTTGCTGCTGATCGGTTTTGTGATTCCGATCATGGCGCTGACCGCGCTCGCCACGCCGAAGATCAAGAACTACGCACGGGAGGTTTTCTCCGCGTCGACTGAATCGAAGTCGTTCCTGATGGAAGCGCTGGGCGGCGTGGAGACCATCAAGGGGATGGGTATCGAGCGGACCGTGCGGCTGAAATGGGAAAAGAAATACGCCAAGTCACTGGAGGTCCAGTATCGCGCGCAGGCGTTCAATATTGCGGTGTCGCTCGGCAGCCAGATGTTGAACGCCGCGACCACGATCGCGATTCTCTGGGTCGGCGCGAACATGGTCTTGACGCACGAGATGACCATCGGCCAACTGATTGCGTTCAACGCGTTCATGGGGAGCGTGCTGACGCCGCTGATGGGATTGATCGGCCTGTGGAGCCTGCTCAACGACGCGGGCGTCGCCATGGAGCGATTAGGCGATGTGCTCGACATGGAGCCGGAACAGAAGCCGGAGGATCTGCCGTCGCGCATCATGCTGCCGGACCTGCAAGGCGAGATCAGCCTGAACAACGTGTATTTTCGCTATGACGGCAATGACACGGAGTACGTGCTGGAGAACATCAGTTTCGAGATCAAGCCGGGTGAACTGATAGCAATCGTGGGCCGCAGCGGTTCGGGGAAGACTACGCTCGCGAAGCTGCTCGTTGGTTTCTACACGCCTACCGAAGGCAAGATGATGGTCGACGGCTACGACCTGAACGTGATCGATAAAAGCGTGTACCGCGCGCAGATCGGCTATGTCATGCAGAGCAACCTGCTGTTCTCCGGGACGATAGCGGAGAACGTGGCGAGCGGCGACGAAGCGCCCGACCGCCGGCGTATTGAAGAGGCCGCGAAGATGGCCGATGCCCACGCGTTCATCAGCAAGATGCCATTGGGTTATGAGCAGATCGTGGGCGAACGCGGCGTGGGTTTGTCGGGCGGCCAGATCCAGCGGCTCTGCATCGCACGCGCGCTGTACCACGATCCACGCCTTCTCGTTTTCGACGAAGCGACCTCCGCGCTCGATACCCAATCGGAAAGCAATATCCTCGGCAACATGCAAGAGATCCTGAAGGGGCGCACGGCCGTGATCATCGCCCACCGACTCAGCACGATCATGCGTGCTGACAAGATCCTCGTGTTGTACGAAGGCGCGATCGTCGAACAGGGACGCCACGACGAACTCGTCGCGCGCAAGGGCATGTACTACCAACTCGTGCAAAAACAACTGAGCGCAGCATGAAGATACTCGACGATATCGAAGACCTGCCGGCCAGCCCCGCGACTTCGTACGCCGGTCTGCTCGAGAAGATCGAAATTCTTCGCTCCACATTACGCTGGACGTCGCGCATGGAGCGGCCGGAAATCGAGAAGCTGCTGAGGCAGGCGAGCGTGCTGCGCGACGAGGTGATGCAGTTGTCACACAGGGAGCGTTTCGTTCAGGCGGCCGTCGCTGAGCCGCAGCGTGTGGCCGGATCGCCGCGCGAGCGCCGCGAGGCGTTGCTCGCGCGAAGCTTCATATTTGAAGGCACTTTCGGCGATAACCCCAAGCTGCTGGAGGCTCTGGAGATTGCCGAGAAGGCCGCGCCAACCGATCTGCCGGTGCTGGTGGACGGGGAGAGCGGAACGGGAAAGGAACTAATGGCGAAGGTGATTCATGCGAACGGCGCGCGTGCGGACAGGCCGTATATATCGGTGAATTGCGGCGCGATTCCGGACAACCTGCTGGAGTCCGAACTATTTGGGCACAAGAAGGGCGCGTTCACCGGCGCATCGAGTGATCGGAAGGGAAAATTCGAGAGCGCGCATACGGGCACTATTTTCCTGGATGAAATCGGTGAGTTGCCGCTTGCGGGACAGGTCAAGCTTCTGCGCGTACTCGAAGCGCATGAAATCCAGCGCGTGGGATCGGATGAGCCCATTGCGGTCGATACGCGGATTGTGGCCGCAACGAATCGCAACCTGCGGCGCATGAGCGAGGAGGGGCGCTTTCGCGAGGACCTGTTTTATCGGCTCAGTGTGATCCACTTGACCTTGCCGCCATTGCGCGAGCGACGCGATGAAATCGCGTTGCTGCTCGCTTATTTCGGCGACGAAGCCGCAGCAACGCTCAAGCGTCAGCCGGTGAATATGACGCTCAGGCTGCGCGAGTTCCTGCGGACCTACGACTACCCGGGCAACATTCGCGAATTGAGAAACCTGGTCTACCGGATCGTCTGCCTCGCACCGGAAACGGCGGACATAGAGCATCTTCCCGTCGATATCCGTCCCGGCAGTTCAACCTCTGCAATGAGCGGTTTGGCCGCAAGCGCGGTTTCTCTCAGCGACGCCAAACGCACGGCCAGTGATGAAGCGGAGCGCGCTTTTCTCGAACGTGGCCTGCACGAAGTGGGCGGGACGGTGGCGGAACTGGCGCGGCGCTTCGAGATGAATCGCTCGCATGTGCAGATGCTGCTGAAGAAGCACGGGCTGCATTCGAAGGATTTTCGTAATCACGCGGCGCCCGCTGCGAAGGACAAGGACCACTAGAGGGTTGGATTGATCTGCGTTTTATCGAGGCAGAAAATATCCTCGGCCTGCGCCACGACCACCGATATGTTGTCGCGTCCGCCGCGCTGCAGGGCAAGTTCAAGCAGCCGCGCTACCGCTTGCCGGCAATCCCCTGATGTCAGGACGCCGCCCATCTCCTCGTCGCTGAGCTCGTTGCTCAATCCGTCGCTGCAGAGCAGGAAGATGTCACCGTCATGCAGATCGATACGGTCAGCATCGAGTTCGAGCGTGTCCATTGCGCCGACAGCGCGCGTGATCAAGTGTTTGCCCGGATGATGCAACGCCTCTTCCGGGCTGATCTGGCCGCGTGCCTTGAGTTCTTCGACCTGGCTATGATCGCGCGTCAACTGTCGCAGGGCGCCCTGCCGGCAAAGATAAAGCCGGCTGTCGCCCGCCCACAGATACCCGCAAGACCGCTCGCTCGCCAGCAGCATGACGACCGTGCTGCCGATCCGCCGCACTTGCCGTCGCGCGGCTTCCGAGCGCAAGTCCGCATTGACCGCCATGAGCCTCTCGCGCGCTTCACGCATGCGCTCGTCGAGCGGGATGGGTGTGCCGGTCGCCGATGAGCGCTCCAGCCGGTCGATCACCATCTGGCTCGCGACATTGCCAACCGCGTGGCCGCCCATGCCGTCGGCGACGGCCCACAGCCCGTGTTCGGGCATTTCCAGGCAGGCGTCTTCGTTGACCTCGCGCACGAGACCTGTGTCCGTGCGGGCGGCCGATGTCCATCGAAACTCACCGGTGTTACTCATGAGACCTCCGATGTCTGCAGCGGCGCGCTTCTGCTCCGAAGCGTTGCCGCGTGAATGGCGAGTCAGAACCGGGTGCTTCGTGTGTGCTTCCGTGCGCGTGGTTTCGTTGCCGTTCAGCCAGCGTGGTTGAGGCTGTGCTCGTTCGGGTTGACCGAGACGTTCGAATTCGAACCGGTGTTATTCACATTGGTGGTCTGGAACTGATTGAGCATCTGTTCAGCATAGAAGTTGTTGGTCGTTTCGTACAGGTTCACGACCGGCATCGTGGACGAGGGGTGTGAATCGATGAAAGGCACCACCCAGCCGAACACCCAACTCCCAGGGCCGTTGCCGCCGTGGATGCAGGTCATCGCTTGACGATCGAGCGTGAGGTCACAGGGAATGTCTTCAATGGCGAGTGCGGTCATGGTGAGGCTCCGGTGGTCTTGCGCGATTAGTGAGGACGGTGAGAAGTAGACGCGCTTCTTCATGCAAGGTGCATGCCGAAAGCGCGGCTGCCGGGATGCGTTTCGCGCTGCGCCTTTTAGCGCATGCGTTTGCGTTGTATTGCGCGGAACGCGCGTGGTCTTCGGTCGTTGCGTCTCGTTGGTTCGGCACCAACAAGTGGAGTTGTTTTAGTCGTCGCAAGACCAACACTTGTAGGGCAAGCGATCGATCGGAACGCATAGACGTGTGATGCCCGGATCGTTTTCCCATTGAGCGCTTGGTGATGGGTTTGATCCAACATATCGATCGAAAAAGTGTTGGGTCTCTCACTGT
Source organism: Caballeronia sp. LjRoot29 (assembly GCF_964252755.1). Taxonomy (NCBI): domain Bacteria; kingdom Pseudomonadati; phylum Pseudomonadota; class Betaproteobacteria; order Burkholderiales; family Burkholderiaceae; genus Caballeronia; species Caballeronia sp. LjRoot29. The sequence goes on from NZ_CAXUPU020000051.1 coordinate 22,157, forward strand.
CTTCCAGCTGCCTCAAACCTCTTCATTTTCCTCTGTGCCTTGTCACACAAGGCGATGCATGCATTGGCCCGGTTGATGCAATGACTTGATCAACCGCCGGCTTACTTGCAACACCCCGTTGCAACACCCGGCCTCCACCCTTCAAGGAGAAACCGGTCATGTCGGGCAATCAATCATCCAGGCCCTGCGCTCGACTCGGCCGCTCCATTCCGGATGTCGCCATCGACAGCGAACTTGCTCCCGGTGCTCACCTCGTGACGCAACGCTCGGGCTACGAACATCACGGCATCTATGTAGGCAATGGGCGCGTTGTGCACTACGCCGGCTTCGCGGGATCGCTGCATCGCGGTCCGATTGAAGAGACCACGCTCGACCGCTTCGGCGCAGGTCGGGAGATTCGCATTCGCGTCCACGCCATGCCGATGTACATCGGAGACGATGCAGTTCGCCGGGCTCGCTCAAGGCTGGGTGAAGACCGTTATCGGCTGCTTAGCAACAACTGCGAACACCTCTGCGCCTGGGTACTTTTCGGCGAGAACCGCAGCTCGCAAGTCGAGGCCTGTCTCTCTCATCCAGGTCTCGCTTACCGCGTGGCAATCGCAATGCTTAAAGGCTGGATCAACACAAGGGGTCGTGACGACCTGCTCGTCGCATAAACCTGTTCATGTCATTGAGGAGAAACATCATGAACACGCAACGTGATTCACTGCGCCGGATAGTCGACAAATGGCTCGCGCCAACACCCGGCACGCCGGTACGCGAGATACGCCTGTGCCGCATGCCGTCGAACCATATTCGCTATGTCCGCGTGGAAGCGCTCCGGCCGACCGGTGTACTAGCGTTGTTCTTCTTTCGTCACGATGACGGATCGTGGCAAGTGTTTCCGCCCGAAGCTATGCGCATGACAATGAGCCCGCGACGTTTGGCAATGTGATGTGTCGTGCGTTTGCACTAGAGAAGACTGATGCACTGCGGCAAGTGTTTTCCCTAAGCGGCTCACTGGTTCCGGCTAAGCGGATCTAGGGCAAGGCGCTAGTTACAACGACTTGGTCGCGCGTTATCCCAAAGTGTAGGAGCGGCGCACGCTTTTAGTGCTGCAATCCGGGGTTTATCGCTGCTTTAGGCCTTTCTGTCGCGCAACGAGTCGTGGGTATACCGAATTTGATATCGGCATCGCTGAAAATCTGATTGGAAAGGAATCGGCCGCTTCCTTAAGATGCACTCGAATATAAAATTTCGAGACATCACCGCTTCAATGAAACGCCAATCGCACGTTCCCCCGCTATTCAAGCGAACCATCGGCGGTGGCCGCGCAACGAGCGCAACCGTAAGCCCTTTCACCCATTCTTCCGCTCCCGGTGAAGCCGTTGACGACTGTGTCGACGCGCTATCGCTTGCCGTCGAAACAGCATTTGCCCGGCGCACGGAATCACGGAGATGCACGCGGGATTTCAAGCGCGCGAGCGTAAGCGCCGCAACGAACAAGCTCGACAAACCATGCTGCCAAACCGCCTGTCCAGCGGCTTGGCGCGGGCTGAAGATTGACCAGCAGCACCCGCTGTAAGGCAAGAAGGGCGAACGGGCTGCAAGCCTGCGCCCGCTGCAGAACACCCAAGCCATGCCTTTATTCCACACCAGGAGACGCCACCATGAATCACAAGCTTCGCCGTTTGACCCTGTCCGCTATTGCTGCCGCCACGCTTGGCATTCCGTTCGCCTCGCAAATGTCCGCTCACGCCGACGAGCCCTTGAAGGTAGGTTTCCTCGTCAAGATGCCGGAACAGGCATGGTTCATCAACGAGCAAAAAGCGGCGACGGCACTCGGGCAGAAGGAAAAATTCTCGGTGGTGAACATTGGTACGCCGGACGGTGAGAAGGTGCTGTCCGCAATCGATAATCTCGGCGCGCAAGGCGCTCAGGGCTTCGTGATCTGCGCGCCCGACGTGCGCCTCGGACCGGCAATTCAGGCTCGTGCAAAACGCTACAACATGAAGTTCGTGACGGTCGATGACCAGCTTGTCGACTCAACGGGCAAGCCGTTGCCGAACGTGCCGCACCTTGGCATGTCCGCGTTCAAGATCGGCAATCAGGTAGGCACCGCCATCTCCGATGAAATGAAAAAGCGTGGCTGGAAACCTGAAGAAGTAGGCGCATTGCGCATCACGGATTACGAACTGCCGACCGCTAAGCAACGTACGGATGGCGCGACGGAGACGCTGTTGGCTGGTGGCTTCAAGAAAGAAAATATCTTCGATGCCCCGCAAAAGACGACGGATGACGAAGGCGGTTTCAATGCGGCATCGCCGGTGTTGTCGCAGCATCCGAACATCAAGAAATGGGTGATCTTCGCGATCAATGAAGAGACCGTTCTGGGCGCTGTGCGCGCGACTGAACAACTGCATATTGCGTCAGCCGATGTGATCGGCGTCGGTATCAACGGCGCGGGCGAAGCGTTCGCCGAGTTCCAGAAGAAGGAACCCACTGGCTTCTTCGGCACCATCGCAGTGAGTTCGACGAACCACGGCAAGGACAGCACGCAGAACCTCGTCGACTGGATCAAGTCTGGCAAGACGCCGCCGGCCGATACACAGACCACGGGCAAGCTGATGGTTCGCAGCAACTGGCAGGACGTGCGCAAGGAATTGGGTATCTGAGCGTTTCGCGACGGGCGTGGATCTGGTCAATGAGGGTCTATGAGGGTCAATGAGGGTCGATGACCGTCGACCAGGACCACGCCCCGATTTAGTTTTCAACGAGGAACGCCCAATGACGGATACCGCAGTGGCTACGGCCGCGCCTTATCTTTTGCTCGATAACATCACCGTGCGTTTCCCCGGCGTGCTTGCGCTCGACTCCGTGTCGCTGGACGTGCGCCCCGGTGAAGTCCACGGGTTGATGGGCGAGAACGGCGCGGGCAAATCCACTTTGCTGAAGGTGCTTTCGGGCGTCAATTCAACGAGTGGCGGCAGCTTGTCGCTGGACGGCGTGGAGCAGCAGTTCACGACCACTAAAGCAGCTATTGAAGCAGGCGTTGCGATCATTTATCAGGAACTGCATCTTGTTCCGGAACTGACCGTGGCCGAGAACCTGATGCTTGGTGCAATGCCAAGCCGCTTCGGCGTGCTCGATGAAAAGGCCTTGGTCAAGCGCGCGATCAGCGAGCTTGATCGCCTGGGAGAAAAGATCGATCCGAATATGCAGGTCAAGCATTTGTCGATCGGGCAGCGGCAGATGATCGAGATCGGCAAGGCGTTGATGCGCAACGCCCGCGTGATTGCGTTCGATGAACCTACGAGTTCGCTATCGTCGCGTGAGACGGAGCAATTGTTCAAGATCATCCGCGCGCTGAAGGAAGAAGGGCGCGCGATCATCTATGTCACGCATCGGATGGATGAGGTGTATGCGCTTTGCGATCGCGTGACGGTGTTTCGGGATGGCCGTCGTATCGAGACATTCGAGGAAGTCGATGGACTCGAGCGCGACCGCTTGATCAGTTGCATGGTCGGGCGCTCGATTCACGATGTGTACGGATACCGCACGCGCGAGATAGGCGAGGTGCAACTCGATGTCCAGGAACTGATGGGACCGGGCCTTGCGGAGCCAGCCTCGTTCAGCGTGCGCAAAGGCGAGATAGTCGGGTTCTTCGGGCTCGTTGGCGCTGGACGTTCTGAGCTGATGAAGCTGATTTACGGCGCGGTGAAACCCGTATCCGGGCAGATCGTCCTCAAGGGTTCGAAACGCAAGTTCAGGTCGCCGCGCGACGCGGTTCGTGCCGGCGTGGCGCTGTGCCCGGAGGACCGTAAGCAAGAGGGCATTGTCGCGATTGCTTCAGTATCCGACAACCTGAACATGAGTTGCCGGCGGCATTTCAGCCCGTTCAACATTCTGAACAACCGCAAGGAAGCGTCGACTACCACTGACTATATTGCGAAGCTTGCGATCAAGACACGCAATGGCAACACGCCGATTGGCACGCTGTCAGGCGGCAATCAGCAGAAGGTCATTCTCTCGCGGTGGCTCGCGGAAGAGATCGATGTGTTCCTGATGGATGAGCCTACACGCGGTATCGATGTCGGTGCGCGCAGCGAGATCTATGGCCTGCTGTATGCGCTCGCGGAAGCCGGGCGAACAGTCATCGTGGTGTCGAGCGATCTGGCCGAAGTGATTGGCGTGGCGGATCGCGTGATGGTGATGCGCGAAGGAAAGATAGTTGGCAACTTGCCCAAGGCGCAGGCCACGCCGGATCACTTAATCAAGCTCGCGCTTCCCGGCTGATAGCACGCACGGTTACACCAGAGACTACCCGCGGCGCGTATCAGCGCGTGGCGAACGAAAGAGACATTATGCAAATCACTCCAGTCACCAATCAGTCGAATCCTGCCGAAAGCACGGGCGCTCGTGCGCGTGCCGCACGGACCTGGGACCTCATCAACAAGTCGGGCATCGTCATGGTGTTCGTGATCTTGTTCGCGACGTTGTCCTTTACCGTGCCGGATTTCATCAGCTCGCGCAACATCCAGGGCTTGCTGTTGTCGGTCACGCTGATCGGCTCCATTTCCGTCACCATGATGTTCGTGCTGGCGCTGGGTGAGGTGGATTTGTCGGTGGCGTCCATCGTGGCGTTTGCCGGGGTGGTGGCGTCGACGCTGATTACGAGCACGCATAGCGTGACGCTCGGCATAGCGGGCGGTGTGCTGGCAGGCGGCGCGGTCGGGCTGGTGAACGGCGTGTTGATTGCGCGCTGGAAGATCAATTCGCTGATCGTCACGCTGGCCATGATGGAAGTGGTGCGGGGGCTGGCTTACATCACGTCGAATGGCGACGCGGTGATGATTTCCGAAGAGCGTTTCTTCGATTTGGGTGGTGGTTCGTTTCTGGGGATCTCGTTTCCTATCTGGTCGAATATTGTTGGATTCGTGATATTCGGTTTCCTGTTGAAGAAGACGGTGTTCGGGAAGAATGTGCTGGCCGTTGGTGGCAATAGCGAAGCGGCGCTGCTGGCCGGGTTGCCGGTGATGCGCATCAAGATCACGGTGTTCGTGCTGCAGGGGCTTGTGACCGGGTTTGCGGGCGTCATGCTGGCATCGAGGATGAGTTTGGGCGACCCCAAGACTTCGGTCGGGCTGGAGTTGGGCGTGATTTCAGCGTGCGTGCTGGGCGGCGTTTCGCTGACGGGCGGCGTGGCTACTATTTCTGGCGTGCTGGTCGGGGTGTTGATCATGGGCTCGGTGCAGGACGCAATGAGTCTCATGAATGTACCGACGTTTTATCAGTATCTGATTCGCGGTGGGATTTTGCTGTTGGCCGTGCTGTTCGATCAGTATCGGAGGAGCAAACGAGTCGCTTGATTTTCGTTCGCACTTGGGGGGATTGGTGCCGGGATGCTAGGTTCTGGCGTTAGCGGTCGGGTTCAATGCCGGGTTGCACGGGATCTGCGTTAGCGGTCGGGGTCATTGCCGGGTTGCTGCTTTCCAGGTTTTTGCGGGTTCGGTGTTAGCTGATTTCTTTATCACTATTAGCCACTGCGCGTGGCGGCGCGTCATTTCTTTGTCCAAAGCGACAAAGAAACGAAGCAAAGAAAACGCTTTCACCGCTCTACCCTAAGTGTCCACAGCGTGCAGTTTCTATTCATGGGTGCCCCAAAAGCACGGTGCTCGCCAGAGCCACGGATGGTTGAAACCCTCCTTCTCGCGAATCCTGACAGTAAAACGCTTCGCCCCGTACGCTCTCGGGCTAGCACTAGCGACTGAACCCGCCCAAGGAGCACCCCGCGCTATCCGCGGAAAACCAATCACCGAATTTATATGCATGACGAACCACTTCGCCAACCAATAAGAAAATGGCCAGCCAAACACGTAAGGCCGTACCCCACGAAAACGTCCATGCGATTCACCAGCCAACTCACCAAAAATTGAAGCAATAAATGCACATCAATCTGTGATCCGCAACGCTGGACATGCGACCTCTTCGGCAAAGACTGTTCAACCAAGCTACCAAGACCGGCACCTCAAGTATGCGTGGCGCCGTACCGGTTCGTGGGGCTCCGGTGCTAGCCCGAGAGCGTACGGGGCGAAGCGTTTTACTGTCAGGATTCACGAGAAGGAGGGGTTCACACATCCTAAGCTCTTGCGAGCACCGTGCTTTTGGGGCACCCATGAAATGGAACTGCACGCTGTGGACACTTAGGGTAGAGCGGTGAAAGCGTTTTCTTTGCTTCGTTTCTTTTTCGCTTTGGAAAAAGAAATGACGCGCCGCCACGCGCAGTGGCTAATAGTGATAAAGAAAACAGCTAACGTAAAACCCGCGAAGACCTGGAAAGCAGCAACCCGGCATTGAACCCGCCCGCTACCCTCAGAACCTCCCCCCCCCGAGTGCGAACGAAAACCCCGTTCTATTCTTCAAACGCCTCAACCTCGTGCCGCCCCCCAAGCAACATCGCATCGGCGACATGCTGCAGCGGACTCACATCAACATCACTAGCCCCGGTCGAGATCAACTCGAAGAACCGATCATAAAGGCTCGGATATTCCCTCTCCGGTCCGATGTCCTTCACCTGTCCATCGATCTTCAAAAACTTCCCGCCCTGAGCCAGATGCAAGACACCATCGCGTGTAGTCACCTCGATCTGCCACAACTCTTGCGGACCAAATCGCCAATCAAATTCCGCGCGGATCGGCGTGCCAAGCGCGTCGCTGAAATCAAGATTCGCAGCAATCGGATTGTGTCGGTTCGCCGGAACAAACAACTCCGCCGACTTCAGGAAAAACGCATGCGGCAAGATCCGCGTGATGATCGATAAGGCATTAATACCCGGGTCAAACACACCCAGCCCACCCGGTTGCCAGATCCAGTCCTGACCCGGATGCCAGCGGCGCACATCCTCTTTCCACAAGACATTCACCGCCGTAATCTCTTTGCCGCCCAACCACGCACGCGCAGTTTCAACACCCGGCGCATGACGCGAATGCCACGACGCAAACAACGTGCATTGGTTTTGCCGCGCGAGTTCGGCGAGCACCGTCACTTCAGTCACGCTCGCGCCCGGTGGTTTCTCAAGCATCACATGTTTGCCTGCTTCAAGCGCCGCACGCGCCTGGGAGAAACGCACTTGCGGCGGCGCGCAGAGCGACACCGCTTGCATGAGCGGCTCGGCCGCCAGCATGTCCTCGACATTCTGGTAATTGTTGACCCCGTCAACCCGCGCGTTCCGGCTCGCGCCCGCAATGAGCTTGAACCGGGAGTTACCGGCAATAGCGGGTAAATGCTGATCGCGAGCGATCTTGCCGACACCGGCAATGCCTATCGCAACTTGCTCTGTCATGGTTAAACCTTAAAGAAAGCTTCGTTGATATGGTACGCAATCGTCGTGCATGCAACGCGCCGGATCAATGCGAATGCCTCGGCACATCGGCGCCCCGACATCCTACGAGAAAATCGAAGTCGCATCCCTGGTCCGCTTGCAGGACGTGATCCACGTACAGCTTTCTATACCCGCTTGTGTCCGCCGGCGCAACGGTTTGCACTTCGGCCCAATTAGCGAGACGCGTGGTGAGTTCCGCATCGCTGACATCAAGCTGCAGCTTTCCCGCAAGGCAGTCCAGCTCGATCCAGTCGCCTTCCTGCACGACCGCAAGCGGCCCGCCCGCACGCGCTTCGGGCGCCACATGCAGCACCACAGTGCCATACGCCGTGCCGCTCATTCGGGCATCGGAAATTCGCACCATGTCGGTCACGCCTTGCGCCAGCAGCTTGGGCGGCAAGCCCATGTTGCCGACTTCCGCCATGCCCGGATAACCCTTCGGTCCGCAGTTCTTCAACACGAGAACCGAGTCCGCGGCGACGTCGAGTTCGGGGTCGCCGATGCGGGCTTTGTAGTCATCAAAGTTTTCAAACACGACTGCGCGCCCGCGATGCTTGAGCAATGACGCCGTCGCTGCCGACGGTTTGACGACCGCGCCGTTGGGCGCGAGATTGCCGCGCACGATGCACAGGCCGCCATCGGCGACGAGAGGTTTGTCGAGTGGACGGATGACTTCTTCGTCGTAAATAGGCGCCTCTTTTGAGTTCTCCCATAACGAATGGCCGTTAGCCGTCAGCGCGTCAGGGTGGGGCAGCAAACCTGCTTCGCCCAGGCGCCGGATCACGCCGGGCAAACCGCCCGCGTAATAAAACTCCTCCATCAGGAAGCGCCCCGATGGTTGCAGATCAACGAGCGTCGGCGTGCCGCGACCAATGCGCGTCCAGTCATCGAGTTCAAGATTCACGCCGATGCGTCCCGCGATCGCCTTCAAATGAATTGCGGCATTCGTCGATCCGCCAATGGCCGCGTTCACGCGAATGGCGTTTTCAAAGGCCTCTTTCGTCAGGAGTTTCGAGAGCTTCAGGTCTTCCAGCGCCATCTCCACGATACGCATGCCCGACATATGCGCGAGCACGTAGCGCCGCGAATCCACGGCCGGAATGGCGGCGTTGTGCGGCAGCGTCACGCCGAGCGCTTCAGCCATGCAGGCCATCGTGGATGCCGTGCCCATGGTGTTGCACGTACCCGCCGAGCGCGACATGCCCGCTTCCGCCGACATGAATTCGTGCAGCGTGATCTTGCCGGCCTTCACCTGTTCGCTAAGCTGCCAGACCACCGTGCCCGAGCCGATATCGCGGCCATGATGCTTGCCGTTAAGCATCGGGCCACCGCTCACCGCGATGGCGGGCACGTCGCAACTTGCTGCGCCCATCAACAAGGCGGGCGTGGTTTTATCGCAGCCAACGAGCAGCACGACGGCATCGACGGGATTGCCGCGGATCGATTCCTCTACGTCCATGCTGGCGAGATTGCGCGTGAACATTGCGGTCGGGCGCAGGTTCGATTCGCCATTGGAGAACACGGGAAATTCGACCGGGAATCCGCCCGCTTCGAACACGCCGCGCTTCACATGTTCGGCAATCTTCCTGAAATGCGCATTGCAGGGCGTGAGTTCGGACCACGTATTACAAATGCCGATGAGCGGCTTGCCCTGGAATTCGTGATCGGGGATGCCCTGGTTTTTCATCCAGCTTCGGTACATGAAACCGTTCTTGTCGGCGCTTCCGAACCATTGGGCGGAGCGCAGCGGGCGTTTTGCGTCTGACATCGATTTTTCCTTAACCGTTGCTATGTGTTTGCTGATTCAATACTTCATTTGCCCGAACGCGCTTTGCGTTCAGGACCTTTTTTGTGATTGCGCTTTATGCGCTGACTATCCGTTTTATAGAACATGCAGAGCAGTCGTGCTGTCTTACATCTCTTACTGCTGTCCTTGGATCGCGTTTAACTCCGCGATCCGAGCGCGACGGGGTCGGCTTTATTCGCGGCATCGTGTTGCCGTGCCGCATCTCGCCGCTTGAACCTTGACCTCGCTCGTTCACCCGACGCGGTCCCATCCGATTTGCGCCGTGCCGCATGCCGTTCGATCACGCGCTGCAACAGGCAGAACGCGCACAGCAAGGCGCCGATAACGATGCGGGTCCACCACGAGCTCAGCGTGCCGTCGAACGTGATGAGCGTCTGGATGGTCCCGAGAATGCCGACGCCGAAGACCGATCCGATCACATAACCGACGCCACCCGTGAGCAAGGTTCCGCCAATGACCGTGGCGGCGATTGCATCGAGTTCCATGCCTTGTCCTTGCAAGCCGTAACCCGAAAGCACATACAGCGTGAACACCACGCCGCCCAGCGCCGAGCAGAAGCCGCTCAATGCATACACGCCAACTTTCGTGCGCGCCACGGGCAGCCCCATCAGCAATGCGGACCGTTCGTTGCCGCCGACTGCATAAACGTTGCGCCCGAAACGCGTGAAGTGCGCGACAAAGATGGCGCCTAATAGCGTGGCAATCGCGATCAGGCCGCCGGCGGTGAGCGATGCGCCGTGGATATCGATGTGAAAGCCCGACAGCGCGTGGAAGGCGGGATCGTTGATGGTGATCGACTGCGTCGTGATCAGGAAGCACGCGCCGCGCGCGAGGAACATGCCCGCCAGCGTGACAATGAACGGCTGCAGCTTGAAGAAGTGGATCAGCGCGCCCATCGCGGCGCCATACAACGCGCCAAGCATGAGGACGAGCGGCACGATGACCCATATTGGCCAGTGCAGATGTTCAGCGAATACAGCGCAGAGGATGGTCGTCAACGCGACGACCGATCCCACCGACAAGTCGATGCCGCCCGATACGATCACGAACGTCATGCCGATCGCGACGATCAGCAAGAAGGCGTTATCGACGAGCAGGCCGAGCAGTACTTGTAGCGAGAAAAATCCGGTGTACATCACGGAGCCGAAGCCGAACAGCGCGATGAACAACACAATAGTGACGACGATCGGCAGCGTACGCGGATCGACCAGGCGATCGAGAAGGTTCCTCATTTTGCAGCCTCGCTAAGGGGCTTTTTCATGGCGTAGGGAAGAGCACGTTTTAGTTGCCGCATGATGACCGTGCGGGCCGTGGCCGACTGGATCACGCTGACGACCAGCACGACCGCTGCCTTCACGACCAGTGTGGCTTCGGGCGGTACGCCGATTGAGTACGTGGTGTATGTCAGCGTCTGGATGATCAACGCGCCGAGCACGGTTCCCGCGAGGCTGAACTTCCCGCCGAGCAGTGATGTACCACCCAACGTGACGGCGAGAATGGCGTCGAGTTCTAGCAACAAGCCGGCGTTGTTGCCGTCGGCGCTGCGCACGTTGGAGCTGATCAGAATGCCTGCAATAGCCGCCGTTAATCCAGAGAAGGTATAGACCCCAAACACGATCGCGCTCGAGCGCAGTCCGACCAGTTTCGTGGCCACTGGATTAATACCGATCGCACGAATGAACATGCCGAGCGCGGTGCGATTCATGAGCAGCGCAGTTGCGGTTATCGCCCCAGCCGCGACCCACACAGAGCAGGGCATTCGCGCCAGATATCCGCCGCCCACCAAAAGATAACCCGGTGCGCCGATAGGGATAATCTGGCCGCCCGTAAGCAACTGCGCGACGCCGCGGCCGGCCACCATCAGGATCAACGTGGCGATGATCGGCTGCATGCCGACGAACGCCACCAGCACGCCATTCCACATGCCGGCGAGCACGCCCACTGCGAGCGCGGCAACGAGCGCTTCGCTGACCTGCGAAGGATTGTCGGCGAGGATGCTGGCGGCTGCCGCACCGGCAATCGCAACGACCGCACCGACGGAGATATCAATCCCGCGTGTTGCAATCACGAGTGTCATGCCGAGCGAGACGAGCACGAGCGGTGCGGCACGATTCAGGATGTCGATAGGCGCACCAAACCAGTGGCCGTCGAGCACGGTGATTGAGAGGAAGTGCGCGTTCTGGCTCAGGTCGAGCAGGATCAGCAGCACGAGCGTGAGGACCGGCCAGACGAGAGGATTCTGCAAAGCGGCTTTAAGGCGGTTCATCGGCTGCCTCCCGCAATGAGTCTGTACACCTGGTCTTCCGACGCTGCGTGTCCCTCGACCTCCGCCACTTTGCGCCGGTCGCGCAGCACGGCGATCCGATGACTCACGCGCACGACCTCGCTCACTTCCGACGAGATGAAAACAATGGCAAGCCCCTTTGCACAGAGTGCCAGCACGCGATCCATGATTTCGAATTTGGCCGCGACGTCGATGCCGCGCGTGGGTTCATCGAGGATCAACATCCTGGGTTCTGTCGCGAGCCAGCGCGCGAGCAGGACCTTCTGCTGGTTGCCGCCCGACAAAAGTCCAATGGGCTGTTCTGCATCGGGCGCCTTGATGCCCAGGCGCTCGATATAGTCATCGGCTATCTGGCGCTGTTTCGCCCGGCTGATTGCCCGCCACCAGCCACGTTGCACTTGCAGCGCCAGAATGATGTTCTCGCGTATGGAAAGATCCGCGACAATGCCTTCCTTCTTCCGGTCCTCCGGGCAATATCCTATGCCGCGACGCACTGCATCGCGAGGAGAACGAAGCTTTACCGCCTTGCCGTCGATAGACATCGCGCCCGCATCCGCCCGTTCCGCGCCGAACAGCAACCGCGCGGTTTCGGTGCGGCCTGAACCGAGCAGGCCGGCGAGTCCGAGGATCTGACCGGGCTGTACATCAATATCAACAGGATTCATCACGCCACGCCGGCCGATGCCGCGCATTTCGAAAAATGACGGCACGGCAGTTTTCGGCGCGGGTGGTTCGTCGGCAGCACGCTTGAGGCGTTCGGTCATCCGTTCGTGGCCCACCATCTTCGAAACGAGCAGTTCGACTGGTAAATCGCGGGCAAGATATTCGCCTTCGCGCTCGCCATTACGCATGACCGTGATGCGGTCCGATATTGCATAGGTCTGCTCTAGAAAGTGCGTGACGAACAGGATCGCCATGCCCGACTGCTTGAGCGAACGCAACACGTCGAAGAGTCTGGCGACTTCACCATCGTCAAGGCTCGAGGTGGGTTCATCGAGGATCAGAACGCGCGCATCCACCGACACCGCGCGCGCGATGGCCACCATCTGCTGCACGGCGATGGGATAGGTATCGAGTGATTTGGTCACGTCCAGGAAGACGTTCAGGTCCGCAAGCGCCGCTTCGGCCCGCGCATGAATGGTCTTCCAGTCGATAGCACCACGCCGCTTCGGTTGCCGTCCCGCGAATACGTTTTCAGCGACAGACAAATTCGGGCAGAGGTTCACTTCCTGATAAAGCGTCCTGATTCCAGCGGCTTCCGCGTGAAGCGGCGTCGCGAAATTGACGGCTTCGCCACCGAGCCGTATCTCGCCTGCATCGTGTGTGTGGACGCCGGTGAGTACGTTGATGAGCGTCGATTTACCGGCGCCGTTCTGGCCCATCAAGGTATGGATTTCGCCGGGATACAAGCTGAAATCCACGTTCTGCAACGCCTTGACACCCGGGAACGACTTGGAGATGCCAATGGTTTCAAGAATAGGCGAGCCGGTCATGAACGAGGCCGTAAAAGGGGATTGAAAACGGGCGCTGCGAGTCCGCCGTTACAGCCGGACTCGCGGATGTTCTCCGTAACCGCTGCGGCCTAATACTTACGCTGCGGCAGGACTTGCGCGGCCACGCTCATCGGGAAAATGGTTTCCTCGGTCACGATGCGCTTCGGCAAGGTCTTGCCCGCCTTCACGTCCTTCACGGCCGTCATGAGTTGCGGCCCAAGCAACGGACTGCATTCCACGTCGACGTTGATCTTGCCCGCGACCATGGCTTCAAAGCCGCCCTTGGTGGCGTCGAACGAGACTACGGTCACGTCCTTGCCGGGCTTGATGCCGGCTTCTTCCATCGCCTGGATTGCACCGAGCGCCATGTCGTCGTTATGGGCGTAGACCACGTTGATCTGCTTGCCGTAGGTCTTGATGAAGGCTTCCATGACCTGCTTGCCGCCGGCGAGCGTGAAGTCGCCGCTTTGCGAAGCGATGACCTTGAACTTCGGATCGTTCTTGATCACTTCGAGCAATCCGGCGCGACGATCGTTGGCCGGTGCCGAGCCAACCGTGCCCTGCAATTCGGCAATGTTGATCGGACCTGCATCGTTCTTATAGTGATCTTCAAGCCATTTGCCTCCACGACGGCCTTCTTCGAGGAAGTCCGAGCCGATCATGGTCACGTACAGCGACGTGTCTTTTACATCGATATTGCGGTCAGTGAGAATCACCGGGATCTTGGCGTTTTTCGCTTCGATCAATACCGGCTCCCAGCCGGATTCCACGACGGGAGAGAACGCGATCACATCGACTTTCTGCGCAATATACGAGCGGATCGCCTTGATCTGGTTTTCCTGCTTTTGCTGCGCATCGGAGAATTTCAGATTGACGCCGGCGTCTTTAGCCGCGCTTTTGACCGAAACGGTATTCGCGGTGCGCCAGGCGCTTTCCGCGCCGACCTGGGAGAAGCCCAGGGTGATCTTGTCATCGGCGTGGGCGGTCAGGCTTGCGCCCAGCAATAGGGCAGAACCAAGCAGCGCACCAATGGCTGCGCGTCGAGCATGTTTCATGGTTGTCTCCGATTTAGTTGTGTTTGTGTTCGGTACTGCCGCGCTTGATGCACTCGGTGCGTCCAATGATTTTGCGCGGTCATCTGATTAGGGACGTACCGGGATGAAGCGTAGCGCCGGGGTTCATGGCGGTCCAATCAGTTATTCGGTGTTTGCGATACCAGAATTGATATGAAAGGTGCCGCCGGCACTGGTTGCCATCGTGAGCGTCGGCATGCTCAGCCATCTCACGCATCTGCCCACCCGGACTTTGGCCGACATGGCGCATATTGCAGGCGCCTTTCCAAGCTTTCATCTGCCGCGGATACCGGTCGACTTCGAGACTTTTCGGATTATCTTTCCCTACGCGCTGCTCATGGCAATAGTGGGTTTGCTGGAAACATTGCTCACTTTCAATCTCACCGATGAGATCACCGAGACCAGTGGCCAGCCTAATCGCGAATGTCTCGCACTCGGCGTTTCAAATGTCGTGTCGGGTTTGTTCGGCGGCATGGGCGGTTGCGCGATGATCGGTCAAACCATGATCAACCTGAGTTCCGGAGGACGCAGCCGCCTGTCAGGCGCGACGAGCGGCATCATGATCCTGCTCTTCATCCTCTTGCTGTCGCCGCTCATCGAACGGATCCCCTTGGCCGCGCTGGTCGGCGTGACGTTCGTTGTCGCGCAACAAACCTTCGCATGGGGATCGCTTCGAGTGCTGGGTAAAGTGCCCCGCAACGACGCGCTGGTGATCATCGCCGTGACGGTCATCACTGTTTTTACCGACCTGGCCATTGCCGTGTTGTGCGGCATCGTCATCGCCGCATTGAACTTCGCCTGGCAGCATGCCCGCGAAATCCGCGCCGAGGTTAAAAGCAACGATGAAGGTGCGCGGACCTATGTCTTGCACGGCACGTTGTTTTTCGCGTCGACCGCAAATTTCCAGGGCCTGTTCCAGCCCCAGACCGGTGCGGAAGAGGTCATCGTCGATTGCCAGCATTTGCACGTGGCTGACCACTCCGCGATTGTCGCTTTCGAAACGCTGAGGGACCGCTATCAAAAGGCCGGAAGGCGTTTACGATTTGCGAACCTGTCGACGCGTAATCAACATATTCTTGAACGCGCCGGCGTTTCACTCGCCAACGTCTGAGGCCTAGGTTTGCGGGCACTCGGTCGCGTACCAGATATCGACCTGATGCTGGGCGGCCTCAAGATCGGCCGGATAGTAAGGATCAAAAAACCATCCCGGGTGGTAGCCCGCTTTCTCCAGGGCCGCCAATTCGCTCATGTTGCGCTCATGGGTGACGGGCGCCTTGTTCCTGATGGCAGTCAGGTCGCGGCATTCCATGGCGCTAAGGTGCGTCCCCGTGCCCGCCTGCATGCCCCCGGTGGCGCATGCAGCGAGCAGGACCGCTAACGCGGGGATTATTAGCCAAGCTTTGATTGCGTTCTTCATTTCGAATTTCCCTCCGATGAAGAAGTAACGCTTAGCACGCATGGTTTATTCCCGGGCGTTAACCGGGTGTCGCGTCGAGGGGTTCCGCGGCCGTTTGAGGTTGCGCGAAGGTTTTAAGCGTCAAGCCCTCTGCAAAACGTCCACGGCTTTTTCGGCGTCGTCCAGGGAATCGATCGCGAGATACGCAATGAACTGTGTGCCAAGCACGGCGGCGGACACGCCGCGCAGGTTGATCCCTTCATCGGCCAGCATCTGGGCCAGTTGCGCGATGATTCCCAACCGGTCCAGACCCATTACGCGGACGGAGTGAAGACTCGATGTGATGCTGAACCCTGCCTGTGTCGCGGCGCGGATTTCTCTCTCGCCCTGCAGCGGCGCGATAAACACAACGCCCTTGCCCGGAGTCTCCGGCGTGCGTCGGGCGACGACAAACTGCACGTCCACGGCAGCATCGCGTAAAGCGCTTAATACTTGCGCGAGTCCACCCGCTTTGTCGTCGATAGTCGCTGCCCAGACATCGATACGTTCTACGTTCAGTTCCATGGCAATCCCTCCCGCCTGATGTCCCGCTCAATAAAATCTACTTCACCGACTGCACGCAAGCAAGGCCGGCGGCGAATCATCAGGCACGTGTCGGTGCGATCGCAGCGCGCGGCCGCAGCGTTGCCATGATCAAATAAACGCCGCCGCCGATCAGCACGCCGAAGAACCAGCCATAGGTATTCCACCAGACCGGCAGCAGGTTGGTGAAGTTGGGCAGGAAGGTCGAAAACACGCTGCCGGCCGCCGCCGAGACCAGCGCGTTGACGTTCCAGCCGCCTTCGTATCGATACTCCCCGTGTTCCTGGTAGAGCGCCGCGACGTTGACGTTGCCCTTGGCCACCAAGTAGTAGTCCACCAGGATGATCCCCAGCAGCGGGCCCATCGTGGCGCCTATGGCGTTGACGAAGTGCGCTGCATTGCCTTCCCACGGCGCGAACGGATAGAGCACCAGTGCGATGGCCGCAGCAATGTACCCACCCTTCTTGAAGCTGATCTGCTTGGGGAAAACGTTGGAGATGTCGAACGCGGCCGAGACGAAATTGGCCACCACGTTAATCCCCAGCGTGGCGACGGCGAAGGTTAGCGCCGCGATGAGCGCCAGCACCCAGCTGTCGAACTTGGCCGAGATCTGTTCGGGATGCAGCAGCACTTCGCCGTACACCTTGAAGGCCGCAATGGTGGTCACGCCGGCAACCAGCGAGAACGCGATCAGGTTGACCGGCAGGCCCCACAGGTTGCCCTTTTTCACTGCGCTGCGGTTTTTCGCGTAACGCGAGAAGTCGCAGAAGTTCAGGTACAGCGCCGCAAAATAGGTGATCCAGGTGGCGCCCACTGCCATCAACGCCCAGAACGATCCGGGCTCGCCGCTGACGCCGGCGTCCTTGGTTTTATCGAGCAGAACGTCCATTGGAATGCCACTGCTGAACGAGAAGCCACCGGCCTTGACGCACAGGCCGATAGCCAGGAGCAGCATGGCGATCCATACCGCCGGGCCCGCCCAGTCCTGGAATTTGCGCACCGTCTCCATGCCCTTCTGGATGATGAGCAACTGCAGCGCCCAGATCACCACGTAGCAAATCACCTCCAGCCCCGAGTGGCCCAGGAATTGAGTGCCTTTGTGGAACGCCATCATGCTGTCGCTGCGGATGAGCAGCGCGACCATCGCACTCGCCGCCGCTGCCGTCTGCGCGCCATACCAGAAGCAGGCCACCACGGCGCGCACCAGCGCCGCCAGGTTGGCTCCCCATACGCCGAAGGAAGCGCGCGCCAGCACGGGGTAGGGCACACCGGTCTTCTCGCCGGCGAAGCCGATCAGATTCATCAACGCGAAGATCACCAGCGAGCCGATCCCGATCGCGAGCACGAAGTTGATAAAGCTGCCGCACAGGAGGAAGAGGCTGGCGGCGAGGTAGTAACCCCAGAGACTGTGAACGTCCGACGTCCAGACGTTGAAGATGCTGAAGGCACCCCAGTTGCGCTCGCGGGCAGGTGCGAGATCTTCGTTGTAAAGGCCAGGGGACGGGTCGCGGATTTCCATTTGTCATCTCCTTTCAGTTCGTGGAACTGCGGAAACACCGCCAGACGCCCCTACGCAGAAACGCCCCCGCGCACGAAGCTAACTGGTATGCAAGAACTGTAGATACTTTGCCGCACAGTTTCGAATGGGTTTACCCCTGATCGGGATTTCGCCGGCAAATGACACGGGTAATTCGGTTTAGATTATTTAACTCGAAAGGTCAAATTATCTGGTTTGTTAGCGGACGCCAAGATAGATATCCTTGTTCTTTTGCCGCGCCCAAACCTGAATGCTTAGTTATACCGGTGGTTTCGTACTCCTTGCCGCCGTGCTCCACGCGAGCTGGAACGCGCTGCTGCACGGCAACCGCGACCGCTTCCTGTCCATGACGTGGATGAGCATCGCCATCGCGGGAGTCTCCTCGCTCGTCGTCGTGTTCGCGCCGTGGCCGGCCAAGGCGGCGTGGCCGTATATCGTCGCATCGGGGCTTGTGCACATTGTCTATAACGTGAGCCTCGTGCGCTCGTATCGACGCAACGATCTGGCGCAGGCTTATCCGATCGCACGCGGTTCGTCGCCGTTGCTCGTCACACTCGGCGCCGCGCTTTTCGCGCATGAGTCGATCGGCCCGTTGCACGCGTTCGGCATCGTCATGATCTCGGGCGGCATTCTCGCGCTCGCGCTGGAGGGGAGTCATGTGTCGCGCGCGGGCGTGCTGGCCGCCGTGACGACGGGCGTGACGATCGCGCTTTATACGGTGATCGATGGCATCGGCGTGCGGTCGTCTGGCGGGCAGGCGCTCGCCTACACCGCGTGGATGTTCCTGTTCTATTGGCTGATGCCGGTGTTGTTCGTCGCCATGCGCGGTCCCGGGGCGATTTGGAAACCGGTGCGGAAAGCGCCGATGACACTTGGCTCGTCGCTTGCTGGCGGACTGGTATCGATCGCGGCATACGGCATTGTGATCTGGGCGATGCAGTCGGGCGCAATGGGCGCGGTGTCGGCGTTGCGCGAAACCAGCGTGGTGTTCGCCGTGTTGATCGGACGGATGTTCCTGCGTGAACAAGTCAGTGGAAAGCGCTGGATTGCGTGCGTGATTGTGGCGGCGGGCGCGGTTTGTCTGGGCGTTTGATATCGCTTGAAACGCGCAGTGTGTGATTTTTGCGTAATCTAAGCAGACACTCGATTGCCTGATCGATCTCACGCGAAGGATGACTTCATGCTA
>NZ_CAXUPU020000052.1:0-38836 GCF_964252755.1 Caballeronia sp. LjRoot29
ATTCCGGCCACTTGCCCTCCATTTTGAAGCCGCCATTCGATCAGCCGATCTGCATCTGGCTACTGACATTCGTTCTGCGAACGGCACAGATCGTCCGCCAAAGTTCTGCTTGCTCTTCTCGATCACAAGTAAGATTGGACGCGCTGCAACGACGGGCCACAGGCAATAGTCGTGAGCGGTACCACTTCCGGGATCCGCGAAGACGCTCTCTACCTTTCGTTAAGAAGGGCATGCATACATGCAAGCCGAGATTAGTGGAATCAAAAGGGCAGATTCAACGCGCCAGAAAAACTAAGGATGCCAGAAGTTAGAGGCGCACTTTAGGAAGCAGACTAACAGACGATAGCAACGGAACCTCGTCCACATGAAGGCTCAATGGCAGCTAATTCTGCCAAAGATTTGTGGCCCGGCAGACTGGAACCGCTGCCCGTTCAGTTCCGGAAGCTGGCGTTGGGTTGCAAGAGGCTCTTCGAATTCGCCCATTGGTCGACGTAGGTGTATGCCGTTCGTGACCTTGCACGATGAAGATCAGGTTCGCACCGTTGGGTTGTCGTTGCAGTGTTGAATTCACGAGCTTCGGCGAAGCCGATGATTTCTCTTGTCTCACCAGTGCCCCACGATAGGCCATAGCTTCTCAGGCAACTCTCGTTGGCTGGAAGGGCGCTCGGCGGTTCCGCAAGAAGACTTTTCTCCTAACGTGCTGGCGCCATCGCAGCTTAGAGGGTTTCGGGCAGGCGTGTGATTGCGCACACGCCACGCCTTTTGCAATCGACAGCGTCATTGTCCCATGCCCGGTCACGTATGCAACTATGCAACCCGGGTTCGAACGATCGCTCTCGTTATCGACTGGGTGATCTTGCGCAGGTCAAGTGTTTGTGCCCCTTCTCGAGTATGGAACTGTGGGCGTGCTCGTTCAGATGAGCATCGTGACCGTCTTCGAGCACTGAATCCCTACCCAGGATTACAGCGTCAGGTGGGTTAGAATTCGATGCAAATCAACGACCGCGTCTACTCGGGAAGGTCGATCTCAGCAGTTCTAAAGCAAAGAAAAATTCAGATTAGCAAACCTAAATAAATTCGAATAACCTTTGACTGGGACGCGCCTAAGAACATGAAAGGAAAGGAGAGAGACCTCATGCCGAGCCTTGAGCGAGGGCGACGAGCTAAGCTTATCGACTCTGTCTGGCGCATGGCGCTTCGCGTTGGATTTCGACTCGCCCGAGTCTGGTGGCATCTTCGCCGGCCCAGCCACGAGGGCGCACTGGTAGCAATCTACGTCGGGCGGGCGCTGTTACTGGTGAAATCATCGTACCGGGACGAGTGGAATTTGCCCGGTGGCAGTGTCAATCCCGGTGAGACGCCTGATGAAGCGGCGCAGCGCGAAATGGAGGAGGAGATTGGTCTCTCGTCGTTCACCTTGCTCCCCGCGGGAAGCGCCAGCGGCATTTGGGACGGGCGTCGCGATCAGGTGCATTTCTTTGAACTGCACCTCGATTACACGCCCGAATTGCGGCTCGATAATCGTGAAATCATCGCGACGCATCTGGCATCGCCGGAAGAATTGCCGGGCATGCCCGTGACAAACGCGGTCGCTGCGTATCTCGGCAGAGAGATACGCGCTTAGTTGACCCTCTGCCCCTACAAGAACGCATCCAGCGCATTCGCCGCCACAAAAAGCGCGATCGTCTGCTTCACATGCGTACGGATGTCGCCGCGGACTTCATCAAGGCTCTCGCCCATCAACGCTCTCATGAGCATCGGCGAGACAATTGCGTCAAGAATCTGGGTCGCGAGAGCGCGCGAATTCCGCTTGGCCGAGGGTTCAAGAGTGCGTCCGGAGTGCTCTGCGATCATCGTTGCCACCGCTTCTATGGCGCGCGACCTGCCGGCATCGCTCGTCAATTTCGCCAGCGATGGAAACCGCGGCGCATCCGCCACCACCATTCTGATCAGACCAATCACCTCGTCGCTGAGCAAGCGCGTGACGAGCGTTTGCGTCACCGATACCAACTGTTGCGCAAGCGCCGCTGATTGCGGCGCTTCGAACACGAGCCGCAGGCTGCGTTCGCAGTTTCGTGTGACGACCGCAGAAAACAACGCTTCCTTGCCGCTGTAGCGGCTGTAGAGCGTTGCCTTGCCCGCGCGCGCGGCCTCGGCAATGCGTTCAAGCGACGTCCCGCCAAAACCGTTCTGAAGGAACATCGCGGTGGCGGCATCGAGAATCCGCTCTTCGACATCTCCCGCCATTGCGTTCGACGGACGGCCTTTCTTGCGCGAAAACATCGACCTGATCGGGCAGAAGGCCGCCTCTGCATCAGGATTTTTCAGGATCCGGCTCGCCACTGTTGTTCCTTGCATGAAAAACACATGGGCGAATTATCGCAGGCTTTTTCAATAGAACGGAACCGTTTCGTTCTATTGTAGAATGCATCTCAATATTATTTTGGAGAATGCAATGGCCGGTAGTGAAAGCGAAAACAGCACGCCCTCCGGCGAAAGCAAGGCCGATGGCGATCAGCCCGATGCAGCCAAAGGGCAGGAACAGGAAACGTCGAAACCCATGAGCCCGGGGCGCAAGCGCCTGAATACGGTCATCGGCGGGGCGGTGCTGCTGCTCTGCGTAGTGGCGGGCGTCGCCTACTGGCTGCATAGCCGACACTACGAAAGCACGGACGATGCATTCATCGACAGCAATCAGAGCCAGATCGCGTCGCAAGTGAGCGGACGGGTGGTCGAACTGCTGGTCACCGATAACCAGCACGTCGAGAAGGACCAGCCGCTGCTTCGGATCGACCGGCGCGACTATGAAGTGAAGCTCGAACAAGCCGAAGCGCAAGAAGCGAATGCGGTCGCGCAAGTTGCGCAGGCGCGCGCTGACTTGCTGTATCAGACGGCTAGCCTCGCGCAGCAGACATCGCAAGTGCGGGTCGCGGAAGCCGACCTGACGCAGGCAAAACAGGATCTCGCCCGCTACACGGGAACCGATCCTGCTGCCATCACGCGCCAGCAACTGGAACAAAGCCAAGCGACCACCAAGAGCGCGTTCGCCAAGCTCGATAGCGCGAAACAGGCGGTGCAGGCAGGCGAGGCCCAGGTTGCGTCGCAGAAAACGAAGATCGACGCGGCGCTGGCGTCGGTTCGCCAGAACCATGCCGATGTCGACAATGCGAAGCTGCAACTGAGCTACACCGAAGTGCTGGCGCCGCAAGCAGGGAAGGTGACGCGGCGCACCGTGAACCTCGGCAATTACGTCACGCCTGGGCAGGCGCTGGTTGCGGTGGTTCCCGACGACATGTGGGTCACCGCGAACTTCAAGGAAACGCAGCTTGTTCACATGAGCGTGGGGCAACCAGTCGATGTCACCGTCGACGCCTATCCTGACAAGGTCCTGCATGCGCACATTCAGAGCCTGCAGCGCGGGACCGGCTCGGTCTTCAGCAGCCTGCCCGCGGAAAACGCCACGGGTAACTATGTGAAGGTTGTGCAACGCCTGCCTGTGAAGATCGTCTTCGACGGCGACGACTGGCGCCATCTGCCGCTCGCGCCCGGCCTCTCGGTCAGCCCGCGCGTGACGGTGCGGTAATCATGGCCTCCACCTATGCAGGTCCTGCAGCCTTACCCAGGTCGGCGGCGGGGCCGTTTAACCCGTGGCTGATCGCCGTCATTGTGTCGATCGCGACCTTCATGGAAGTGCTCGACACCACCATCGCAAACGTGGCGCTGCGGCATATTGCCGGCGGTCTCGGCGCGAGCCTCGACCAGAGCACGTACATCACGACCAGCTATCTGGTGAGCAACGCAATCGTCTTGCCGATCAGCGGATGGCTCGCGAACGTGATTGGCCGCAAGCGTTTCTACATGCTCTGCGTCTTGCTGTTCACGATCAGTTCGGTGGCATGCGGATTCGCGACATCGTTGCCGATGATGATCGTCTTTCGCGTGCTTCAAGGTCTGGGCGGCGGCGGCCTCGCGCCCGTCGAGCAAAGCATTTTCGCCGATACCTTCACGCCCGAAAAACGCGCGATGGCGTTCGCGCTGTACGGCTTCACGGTCGTCACGGCGCCCGCTATTGGACCGATGCTGGGCGGCTGGATCACCGAGAACTATTCGTGGCACTGGGTGTTCCTGATCAACCTGCCCGTTGGCATAGTGTCGCTGGTGCTGACGTGGATGTTCGTGAGCGACAGCAAGCTGGTGCAGCAGGAACGGCGTGCGCTGCTCGATAAAGGCTTGCGAATCGACTACCTGGGTTTCTTCCTCGTGGCGGTGGGTTTCGGTTGCCTGCAGATCGTGCTCGACAAGTTCGAACGCGAGGACGGGTTTTCATCGAATTTCATTTGCCTCTTCACGGTCATCTCGGGCGTCGCGCTCGTGGCCTTGGTGATTCGTGAACTGACCATCGCGCAGCCGATCGTGAACCTGCGGCTGTTCAAGTCGAGCGCTTTTGCCATTAGTTGCAGCGTGATGTTCGCGTTCGGTTTCATCATCAACAGCACGACGCAAATGCTGCCGCAATTCACGCAAGAACTGCTTGGCTATGACGCCACCAATGCCGGTCTGACGCTCGGTCTCGGCGGCCTCGTCACGCTCTTCATCATGCCGATAGCGGGCATCGTGACCGGGCGGATTTTCCAGCCCAAATGGCTCGTCATGATGTCGCTTGTCGGCACCGGCGTCGCGTTGCTGCATACGTCGGGTCTCGACCTGAACATCGGCTTCTGGGACGTATCGTTGTCGCGGCTTTATCAGGTCATCTGGCTGCCGTTCCTCTTCATTCCGCTTTCGACCGTGCAGTTCATCGGTATCCCGCCGAAAGAGAACAACAACGCGTCGGCGCTCATCAACATGATGCGTAATCTCGGCGGCAGTTTCGGCGTGTCGCTGGTGACAACGCAGCTTGCGTGGCGGGAGCAGTTTCATCACGCGAGGCTCGCTGAGCACATCACGCCGTACAACGGTTTTGTCAGCTCGCTGGGATCGATCGCCTCGACGGTCGAGCAGCAGGCGTCGGTCATGAGTTACCTCGACGTCTTCATCATGCTGGGCGTGATCTCGCTCGTACTCGCACCTATTTGTTTCTTGTTGCCGAAGCTGCCGAAGGGGGCACAGGTCAATGCGCATTGATTATCGATGGATTCCGTTCGTAGTCTTCTTGTCAGCCTGCACGATGGGCCCCGACTTCCAGCGTCCCGCCTTGCAGACGCCGGCGCAATGGAATGACGCGCCGGCTGCCACCACTACCGATGCCGATGCCGATGCCGTTCGTTCGGTCACGGTGCCTGAGCCCATTGATCCGCTGTGGTGGAACAGTTTCGGTGATCCGCTTCTGACCGAGCTGGTCACGCGCGCGATGGACAGCAACCTTGACCTCAAGGTCGCGGCTGCGCGGCTCGCCGAGTCGCGGGCGCAGTTCGGGCAAGCGAAAGCGGATGAGTTCCCTACGCTGAACGGCAACGCGTCGTACACGCGTGAATTGCAGAGCGCCGATGGCGTCATCGGCTTGCTTGGAGGCAGCGGGGCACCGTCGGCGACCGATACGAACGGGCTGGGCGGACGACAAGGCGGAGTGCCGACGCAAAGCGCTGCATCGAGCGCATTGCCGCCGTTCAACTTGTATCAATACGGCTTCGATGCATCGTGGGAACTCGATCTCTGGGGCCGCGTGAGGCGCACGGCGGAAAACGCGAGCGCCACCGTCGATGCTCAAAATGAAGCGCGGCATGACGCGATTGTGTCGACGGCTGCGGAAGTCGCCCGCGACTATCTCAACTTGAGAGGGACGCAGCAAAAGTTGCGCATCACCCGCGAGAACCTGGCCTTTGCCGAGCGCACCGTGCAGTTGACGAACGAGCGCGCCAAACACGGGCTCGCTACCGATCTCGATGTTGCCAACGCGCAAAGCCAGGCCGAGTCGAACGCGGCGGATATTCCGCAAGAGGAGCAGCAGGAAGCGAAGCTGATCAATGCCATTGGGGTGCTGCTTGGCGAGTTCCCGCAAGCGCTGGCGGCGAAGTTGAAGGCGACACCGGACGCGCTCGTGGTGCCGCCGCGCGTGCCGATCGGGCTGTCATCGGAGCTCGCGAGGCGCAGGCCGGATATCCGCGAAGCGGAAGCGCAGCTTCATGCGGCGACGGCGAATATCGGCGCGGCGAAGGCGGATTTTTTCCCCAAGATCACGCTGTCGGGAAGCGTCGCGATTCAGGCGACGCAATTCACGAATCTCGGTAGCTGGGGCGCGCGCAGCTATAGCGCCGGGCCGAGTCTTTCGATTCCCATTTTCGAGGGCGGACGCCTGCGCTCGACGCTTGCGTTGAGGGAGGCGCAGCAGCAGGAAGCGGCGATTACTTACCGCAAGACGGTGCTCTCGGCGTTTCAGGAAGTCGATGACGCGCTGACTGGTTTTAGTGCGGAGCAGCGTCGTAGAGATCGTTTGGATGCCAGCGTGCAAGCGTCAAAACGCGCGCTTGATATTGCAAACCAGCGCTATATCCGGGGCCTGTCGAATTATCTCGATGTGTTGACGGCGCAGAAAACCTTGCTGACGAACGAGCAGCAATGGGTCGACAGCACAGCGACGGTATCGACGAATCTCGTCGCGCTGTACAAGGCATTGGGCGGCGGGTGGGATGCGGACGCGGCGCAATATGCCAGTCGCGGGGCAGCGTCCACGGCCGGGGGAGAATAGGCTGGAGCCGATTCAGCCTCCGCAGGCCTGCGCGAAAAAGCGCGGGCATTGCGCGAGGCGATGTCGATTTTCCTGATCAAGCACGACGCGAAATAACGGCCATCTCGTCAGGAATAAACTGTCGTGCGAGGAGTGAAAGCGCAGGCGGTGATTCAATTTCCAGATGGAGGCGCGGATGACGCTTGTCGGCACGCTGTTCGAGACTTGCCGGGCGGCCGTGTTATCGCTCGGGCGCGAATTGTCGGCCTGGAAACCTTCCAGGGCGCGCGCGACATTCGGGACCGAAGCCATGCTCTCAGTGGCGCTCTCGGTCGCGCTCGCCAACGCGCTGCATCTTTCTGACACGTGGTGGGCAGCAATCAGCGGTTTCGCTGTCATGCAAACGAGTTTCGCCGGCTCCGTGCAGCGCGCTGCACATCGACTGATCGGCACGCTGACCGGCGCCGCGCTTGGAACCTTGATGGGTCCCTGGATAGGCGACCGGCCGTGGTTGTTCGTGCCGGCATTGGGGATCATCGGCGGCGTAGCGGTGTATTACGCCAACGGGACCCGGGCGGCCCACGCGTGGGTCTTGGGCGGCGTGACTGCGTTGATGGTGACGTACGAAGCGCATAAGCTCGTGTCGGTTCAATCGACCGCGGTGTTTGCCACGCTGCGGGTCGCCGAGGTCGCGGTCGGAACGCTTGCCTGCCTGCTGGTGGCGAGCGTGTTTCATTTCGGGCCGAAGTGGTATGGGAAGTCTCGGTCGTCATCGATGTCTGCAACCGCCCGCGAACCGGGGGAATCCGGGGCGCCAGCCGCTTCAAATCCGTCACCGCCGCTGGAAACATTGCGCCCGGTTCGCACGCTGCTCGGCTTGCAGGGCGCACTGGCCATCGTGATCCTGGCTGTCCTGACTTACGTCTTGAATCTGCCCGGTTTCGCGCAGGCGATGGTCACGGCCATCGCGGTGCTCGTCTTGCCGGCAGGGTTGTCCGCAAGCAGCACGCAACAGCCGGTCATCGAAAAGATGGTGCAACGCGTGGCCGGCTGCCTGCTGGCCGGCGCGCTGGGGGTAGCGCTGCTGCCCCTGATGCACGGGCAAGCGGTCCTGTGCATGCTCGCGTTGTCTGTCGGCGTATGGATTGGATGTCACGTGCAGACGGGGCGCGAAGGAGCAAGCTACATCGGCCGGCAATTCACGATCGCCTTCATCATGGTATTCGTGCAGGACCATCATTGGTCAGCCGATCCGATACCCGCGCTCATGCGGCTGTCGGGCATTCTCGCGGGGATCATCGTGCTGGCAGGGGTTATTCTCGCGACCAGCAGGCTGCGATTAACGCCATCGTCGACTGGTGCAAGCGGTTGAGACTCACCGATGCCACGGCGCCGCTCGCACCCATGTCCGCCTAGCTGGGGAAGTCGGCGCCTATGGTTGTGGCTTCCCATGCGGCGATTTCGGCGCGCAGGGTGTCCAGCTTGATTTTGACTCGCTCCAGGCCGTTGCTGCCCAGGATCAGATGACCCGGAGGGGTTGGCGACTCCACCGCGGCGATGATCGCCAGGGCCGCGCGCGCCGGGTCGCCTGCCTGCTTGCCACTGCCCGCCGAGATGGCGGCGCGGCGCTTGCCGGCGGCCGCCTCGTAGGCTTCAATCGGGGTTTTGGTTTGTTTCAGCGAACGTCCTGCCCAATCGGTACGGAATGGGCCGGGCTCGACCGCTGTAACCTTGATTCCCAGATCGGCCGTCTCGGCTGCCAACGCCTCGCTCAGGCCTTCCACCGCGAACTTGGTGGCGGCGTAGTAGCCACTTCCCGGATTGCCGATCAGGCCCCCCACCGACGTGATGTTGACGATGTGCCCGGCGCGCTGCGCTCGCATTGTGGGAAGGACGGACTTGATGGTATCGGCGAGGCCGAAGAAGTTGACCTCGAACATATCGCGCACGTCTTGATCGTCGCCTTCCTCGATAGCGCTCAGGTAGCCATAGCCGGCATTGTTGACCAGCACGTCGATGCGGCCAAATTTCTGCAGGGTTTTTTCAACCGCGTGTTTGATCTGACTGGCGTGCGTTACATCGAGTTCTAGCACCAGCGCGCGGTCACCATAGCGCTCGCTAAATTCTGTAAGGGAGCTGGTTTGACGGGCTGTTACGACAGCGCGCCAGCCTTTATCGAGGACGGCCAGTGCGAGCTCACGGCCGAAGCCGGTGGAACAGCCAGTGATAAACCAGACGGGTGCGGACGAGGGAGTATTAGCGGATGACATGAGGTTCCTTTTGACGAGAGCCGCGCAGCAGCTAAACCACACGGCAGGGTAGCGGTATAAAAAGTATCGCATGTTGACGCGCTAAGCGTGGCCGGCCGCCCGGCTGCGTTTCGTCAGTTGGGATTGTCGGCAATCGCACATCGAGCGAGAGCGATTGCTTGGAGAGTTGCGGCGGTCAAATGAAAACTTTGCTTTGACTCTGAAATTCAATCCAGCGCCTTCTGCGACTTTTCATCCATGAACGCGACGGCGATCACCCCCAGCAGTCCACACCCGATCACATACCATGCCGGCGCGAGCACACTGCCGGTCGCCACGATCAGCGACGTCACGAAGAATTGCGCGAAGCCGCCGAAGATCGCGACGCCGAGGCTGTAGACCACCGCGCCACCCGTTGCGCGCACGGAGCGCGGAAAGAGCTCGCCGAGCATCGCGCCAACGCCGCCAATGTTGATCGCATGCACCGAGGAAAGCAGCGTGACGACCGTGAGCAACGTGGTGGTCGTGGGCCATCGGTTCAATGCAACGAAGGCTGGATAGATCGCGAGCAGCAGCACGACACGCGAGACTTGCGCAAGCGTGTTGCGCCCGAAGCGATCGGTCAGATATCCACCGACCGGTACGAGCACAAAGATGATCGCGCCCGATACACAACCTGACAGCATCGCGATGCCCGGCGGCAGGCCGAGCGTCTTGACGGCGTAGATCGACAGATAGAAGACGATAATGAAATGCGCCGATGTCCCCGCAATCGTCAGTCCGAGACCTGTCAACACAGCCCGCTGATGATCGCGGAGTACATCGATCAGAGGCAGCTTCGGCGCCTTTTGCTTGGGCGTGTGCATCGGCTCTTCTTCGAGCGTTTTGCGTAACCACCAGCCGACCGGAACGATCAACGTGCCGATGAGAAACGGCACGCGCCATCCCCAGCTTTCGAGTTGCGCGGTCGTAAGCGATGCCGTCAGCGCGACGCCGGTCAACGCACCCGCAAGCGCGGCCAGCCCCTGACTCGCGAACTGCCACGACGCATACAGACCACGCCGGTTCGGCGGCGCTTGTTCTAGCAACAGCGTAGTCGACGCCCCCACTTCGCCGCCTGCGGAGAATCCTTGAATGAGCCGCGCGATCACCAGGATGACGGGCCCCAGGAATCCCGCTTGCCCGTAGGTTGGTGCGACGGCGATCATCGCCGTGCCGACCGCCATCAGCCCGAGCGTGAGCACCATCGCCTTCTTACGCCCTGCGCGATCCGCGTACATGCCGATCACGAGCCCGCCCACGGGCCGCGTGAAAAAGCCCACGCCGAAACTCGCGACCGCCAGCAGCAACTGTCCGACCGGATCTTGAACGGGGAAGAACAGCTTGCCGATCAGCAGCGCGAAAAACCCATAGACCGTGAAGTCGTAGAACTCCAGTGCATTGCCCACTGCCGCCGCGGTGACGAGCCGCACGCGGCTTTGCTTGCGCTGACCCAGCGCAGCGCCGGGCGCGACGTCGAGGCTTGATACGGTAGGAATGCTCATGTTTTCTCTCGATACACGGTGCGTGCTGCAGGTGGGGAATAGGTAGGTACGATTCAGTCGGCCAGGTACGCTTCGGTCAGGCGCACCCAGTAGCTCGCGCCGATCGCGAGAATGTCGTCGTTGAAGTCGTAGCCGGGGTTGTGGACCATGCAGCTTCCTTTGCCCTCTACGCCATTGCCGATCCACGCGTACGCGCCCGGCACGACCTCGGCCATGAACGCGAAGTCTTCGCTGCCCATGAGCGGATGCGCCTGCGTGTCCACGCGTTGCGTACCGAGCATCTTCTGCGCGACTTCAGCGGCAAACGCGGTCGGTTCCGGATGATTGACGAGCACGGGATAACCCCATTCATAGTCGATCTCCGCCTCCACCCCGAACGACGCCGCCTGCGCATGCACGAGCGTCGTAATGCGTTGCCGCAAGAGATCGCGCACCGATGGGTCGAGCGCGCGGATCGACAATTTCATCTCGGCGGTTTGAGGAATCACGTTGAAGGTATCGCCGGCTTTCACGCTGCCCACCGAGATCACCGCCGACTTCTGCGAGTCGATTTCCCGCGCCACAATGCTTTGCAGCGCGAGGATGATGCCGGCCACGGCGGGCATCGGGTCGCGCGACAGATGCGGCAGCGCGCCGTGCCCGCCCACGCCGCGCAGCACGATGGTCGCGCGGTCGGCTGAAGCCATCGCGGGGCCGGTGCAGAAGTTCATGCCGCCCGTTTCGTAGCCCGGCATGTTGTGCAGGCCGAATACGGCGTCACACGGAAACTGCTCGAAGAGACCGTCTTGAATCATCGCGCGTGCGCCGCCGTAGCTTTCTTCAGCGGGCTGGAAGATCAGCGTCAGCGTGCCGGAAAACTGCCGGCTTTCCGCGAGGTAGCGCGCGGCGCACAGGAGCATCGCGGTGTGGCCGTCGTGACCGCAGGCGTGCATGGTCTTCGGGACCGCGCTCGTGTAGGGAAGGCCGGTCGCCTCCTCGATAGGCAACGCGTCCATGTCGGCGCGCAGGCCGATGCGCCGGCTGCCGTCGCCTGTTTTCAGCACGCCGACCACGCCTGTCTTGCCGAGGCCGCGCGTCACGTCGTAGCCCCATTGCGTAAGCAGGCTGGCGACGAGGTCGCTGGTCGCGCGCTCCTGGAACGCGAGTTCCGGATTGGCGTGGATCTGGCGCCGCACGGCGATGAGGTCCGGCGCGATGGCTGCAATTCCGGGAATGACGGGATCGACTGACAGCATGACTAACTCCTTAATCCTTAATACGTTTCGATATTCAGCGTGACGGATTCAACGTGACTGCCTGCGGTCAAGCATATAAAGTCACAAAGAAAACCAAAAGACAGTTAATTTAATTTGTGACTACCGTTAGTTGTCGGTATTAACCCTTGAGTTTCCAATGAAATACCACCAGTTGCGCGCGTTCCTCACCGTGGCCGAGCAGGGCAGCATTCGCGCGGCGGCGCGTAGCCTGCACCTGTCGCAGGCGGCATTGACGAAGGCGTTAAAAGAACTCGAACAAGACTTGGGCGTGCCGCTGGTTTTGCGCACGGCGCGCGGCGTGCAGTTGACGGCGTTCGGCTCGCAATTGAGGATCCGGGCGCAGATGGTGGTCAGCGAGATGCGCCGCGCGGAAGACGATATCGAACATATGAAAGGCGCGGTGACCGGCAGCGTGGCGGCTGCCATCACGCCGACCGCGGCGTTATCGATCCTGCCGAAAGCCTTCAGTACATTTCGAAAGAAGATGCCGCACGCGCGGGTGAGTTTTATCGAAGGATTTCCGGGCGTTGCATTGCCACGTTTGCGTGACGGGACACTTGATTTCGTGGTGGCGGTGGTCGTGCCGCAGCACTTGGATCCCGGGTTCGATTACATCGAGCTATACAAGATCGGTTCGGTGGTCGTGGCCCGGCAAGATCATCCGCTGGCGCACTGTACGTCGCTGGCTGAACTCGTCGATGCGGAATGGTTGTTGAATCCGTCGCCCGAAAGCTCGACACGCGGCCTGCTCGATTTCTTTGCCGCGAACGGTTTGCCAGTGCCGCAGAAAATTATCGAGTGCCCGAGCTTCGTGATTGCGCACGGGTTGCTGCGCGGCTCGGATACCGTTGCCGTGTTGCCCGAGCCTTTGCTAGATCAGCCGTGGGTGCGCGAGGGTATCGTCGTGTTGCCTATCGTCAACCTGCCGCCACCGGTAGCAATTGGCGTAGTGACTCGCCGCGACAGTCCACTGACGCCGGCCGCTTCGTTGCTGCTGGATTGTCTGCAGGACGCGGTGAACTCGCTCAAGTTGAACGTCCCGGCGCGCCGTTCAATCCAGGGGCGGTAAGCGGCGTTCGACCGGCGTTGACTTGATGATCGCCGTGCTTGTCTCGGCTCGCTCTGCGACCTTCGACAGAATCTCGTCGAGTTGTTCGATGGTCTTGAGAAAGAGCCGGCACACGAAACAGTCGTCGCCGGTGACCTTGTCGCATTCGACGAATTCAGGAATGCGGCGGATGGCTTCTTCAACCAGGTGCAGTTGCCCCGGCAGAGGCTTGACCCGAACGATTGCCTGAAGCGTGTACCCGAGCGCGCGCGGGTCGAGCTTGACTCCGAAGCCCTGGATCACGCCACGCGCTTCGAGCTGGCGCACGCGCTCGGCAGTGCTTGGCGCTGACAAACCAATCTGGCGCGCAAGTTCGCTCATCGCGATACGGCCGTCTTCGGATAGGACGGCCAGCAATTCGCGATCGGTCTGGTCGAGTAAAACTGGACCCGGCGGGGAAGAAAGGCGATTCTTCAAATGGACCTTCGATTTGAAGTTAAAACGTCGATGTCCGCTTATTTTACACATGGAATCCAGCTTGCCGCACTACTAGACTAACTAGACGGATTGAGCTGGCACCACATGAAAGGCGAGGCGATGAGCTCGAGGGAAATGCGCGTTGGCTGCATAGAAATGAGTGTTGCGATGCTGATCTCCGGCACGGTCGGCTGGCTCGTCGTGTCGTCGCAACAAACGCCGCTGAACGTGGTGTTTATCCGTTGCGTGTTCGGCGCGGCAACGCTGCTCGTGATCTGCGCGTTAAAAGGCATGCTGCGCAAAAACTTGTTTTCGTGGCGCATGCTCGGACTGGTGGCGCTCGGCAGCGTCACCATTGTCGGCAACTGGGTGCTGCTGTTTGCGGCTTATTCGCGAGCGTCCATATCGATGGCGACCACGGTCTATAACACCCAGCCGTTCATGCTCGTCCTGCTTGGCGCCATAGTGTTTCGCGAACGAATTACCTTGCGTACGATTCTCTGGCTCAGTGTCGCGTTTGTCGGCCTCGCGCTGGTCGTGCGCGTGGAGCCTGCGGTGTTGGCCAAGCCCGGTGAATATATAGAAGGGATTGGGTATGCGCTCGGCGCGGCATTTCTCTACGCGATTTGTTCGATCGTGACCAAGCAGCTCAAGGGAACGCCGCCTCATTTGATTGCGCTGTTGCACGTGGCGCTTGGCATCATCGTGCTGGCGCCGTTTGTCGATTTCCAGCATCCGCCTTCGACGCCGAATCACTGGGCCGATCTCGTTGTGCTCGGCGTGGTCAATACCGGCATCATGTATGTGCTGCTTTATGGCGCCATTCAGAAATTACCGACCGCGGTGACGGGCGCGTTGTCTTTCATCTATCCGGTTGTGGCGATCATTGTGGATCGGGTCGCGTTCGGACAACGCTTAGGATGGCTGCAGATTGTCGGTGCCGTGTTGATCCTGCTGGCGGCCGCCGGTACGACGTTGGGTTGGGAACTCATGCCGCGAAAACGCACGGCTTTCGAGTAGTCGTTCATCAAGCGTTTTTTCATTTCATCGAACACATTCAGCAAGCTGTCACGGTAACTATTCTTCATGAACTCGCATCACGACACTGCGCACATGGCCGGAGATCACTTAATCGTGATCCGACACGTTGCGCATGCGGGTTCCAAAAGCAAAAAACCGTCGCTCATCTGACCGGAGCGCTGTTCCGTCAGGTGTGACGGAACCGACGCGGCTGGCCATTCTCATCCCTGTTTTCCGACACTCTGACGGTTTTTGTCGGTCAAACAGGAGAGTATGGAATGTCGATTTTTTCGGGTATCTGGATTCCGCTGGTCACGCCGTTTGAGAACGGCCGAGTCGATCACGATGCGCTGCGAAGACTGGTGAGGTCTTACGTTGAAGCCAAGGTAGCAGGGTTTGTCGCGCTGGGAACAACGGGCGAACCTTCGTCGCTCGATCACGGCGAGCAGGCTGAAGTGCTGACCACCATTCTCGATGAAGCCGCGCATCTACCGGTTGTAGTGGGACTTGCTGGGAACAACGCCGTGGAGCTTCGCGAGCGGACTTTGCGCTTGAACGAATTGCCCATTGCCGGTTTGCTGGTTCCTGCGCCTTATTATGTTCGACCCTCGCAAGCCGGCTTGATAAGCCACTTCATCAACCTCGCCGATACCAGCGCGGTTCCTTTGGTTGTCTATGACATTCCGTATCGAACGGGAGTGAGTCTGGA
This sequence comes from Caballeronia sp. LjRoot29, assembly GCF_964252755.1. Lineage (NCBI taxonomy): Bacteria > Pseudomonadati > Pseudomonadota > Betaproteobacteria > Burkholderiales > Burkholderiaceae > Caballeronia > Caballeronia sp. LjRoot29. Next base: position 14,968 of record NZ_CAXUPU020000052.1, read on the forward strand.
CCTCGCGACCCTGTTGACGCTCGCGGGTCATCCGAACGTTCATGCGATCAAGGATTGCGCCGGATCGCTTGAAACAACGCTTGCGCTGATCCTCGATGGACGTTTGTCAGTACTGGCGGGTGAAGACCTGAATATGTTCAATACGCTATGTCTTGGCGGTCACGGTGCGATCGCGGCGAGTGCGCATGTGCGCGCTGCTGATTTCGTTGCGGTTTATAACGACATCAAGGCTGGGCGTATTGATGAAGGGCGTGCGCGGTTTCATCGGCTGGTGCCGCTCATACAAGCGCTTGTAGCCGAGCCTAATCCGGCACCCGTGAAATGCGCGCTCGATGTCTTGGGAATGATTCGTCCAGAACTTCGTGCGCCGATGACGCCGGCGACTGACCGGCTTCGTGGTCAGCTTGGTGCGTTGCTGTTGAGCTAAAAGAGAATCAGCGCGGCGGCGCTTAGCTGTTTAGAACGGCATGCCAAACGCTTAAAAATATCGCCGCGCTTATTTCACCAAATGCAGTCCCTTAGCCAGCACGATGCCCTTCTCGCGATTGATCAGCCAGATATCGCCGACATTCGCATGCAGCGTTGCCGTGCGTGTGGTGATGTCGGTGGGCTCCTCGTTGCTCGGGTCGGTATGGTCCTTGGTTTGCGTCAGATAAGGCGGCACCACGCGACAGATCAGCACGAGCGCGAGATCGCCGTCTTCCTCCGCAAACGCCTCCGGCGATAGGACGAAGCGTCCATGGACCGTCGTCTTGTTGTGCTTGTTGACGGGATCCAGTTCGACGATATCGATGTTCTGTATAAAGCCCTTTGACTTCGCTTCCGATTCAACCACCAGCTTCCGGCCACGGGGCCCGGTAATAGTCTTCTTGAGAACGATCGTGTCGGGGTGATCAGAGTCCGATAAACCCACGTCGACCGTCATGACGTGGACCTTCGACCGGTAGCGAATGCCAAATGGCGCGGGCACCATGAACGCGAGATCGCGGCTTAGCTTGGCGTCCATCAGCGCGGAGTCGTGCAGCGTCTTTGGCAACGCATCGTTGATCAGATCTTCTACGCGATGCGTGAATGTGCGAGTCTTGCTGTCGGTGAATTTGCGCGCCAGCGCGTCCCTGACGGCGGCCGGATCGTCGCCAGTGAAACCCGGCGTCACCACGATACTGATTGGCGCCACATCCTCCGTTCTCCCGGATGCCGCGATTGCGCTGCTGGCCGACTGAGCCTGCGCTGTTGCTGTTGCACACACGCAAAGAAGAGCACAAGCGGCACTTACGCCCGCTCGTTTTATTTCCTGAAGACTCATTAGCAGACTCCCATGGATATGATCGCGGACCGCCTGGTCTTCGTGCTGCACGAGCAGCATTCGAGTCAATTCATTGTTCTTCAATTCTATTCAATCGTACCCGGCTAGAAAAGATAAATGGGGACATTGGCGCGAGGGCGCGGTATTAAACGTAAGCTGGAGACGTTTGGGTCCGCTAATGTAGAGTTTCTCGGATTGAAGAGCATCCGGAAATCAGCCGCTAAAGGGAAACGCTGGTCTCGAACAACCTTTTCCGCTAGGGGAAGCCAATATGAAGTCTTCTGGAATTCATGTGTCGCGGGGCTCGGGTTCATTGCATGGAACGTTGCGATGAGCGGGCCGCTGAAGGGTATTCGCATCGTCGAGATGGTTGGGCTCGGGCCGTGTCCGTTCGCCGCCATGATGCTCGCCGACATGGGCGCGGAAGTGATCCGCATAGATCGTCAGCCGACTGGCGGTGCGACGCCGTATCCCATGCAAGGCACGAAATTCGATGTGATGGCGCGCGGACGCCGCTCGCTCGCGCTGGATCTCAAGCAACCGGAGGGACGTGAGCTGGTCTTGCATCTTGTTGCTCAAGCCGATGCGTTGATCGAGGGTTTTCGCCCTGGCGTGATGGAGCGGCTAGGTCTTGGGCCGGACGTGTGCCTGGAACGCAATCCGAAAATTGTGTACGGCCGCGTGACGGGCTGGGGGCAGGATGGACCGCTCGCCAAGACTGCGGGGCACGATCTGAATTACATCGCGATGAGCGGGATGCTGCACGAGTTCGGGCGCAGCGACGCACCGCCGGTGCCGCCGCTGAATCTGCTCGGCGATTTTGGCGGTGGTGGCATGATGCTCGCGTTTGGTGTGTTGTGCGCGCTGATGGAAACACGCGGATCGGGCAAGGGCCAAGTGATCGATGCCGCGATGGTCGAAGGCTCCGCGCTGCTCGGCGCGATGATCTACGGCTATAAGGCGTTCGGCGCGTGGACGGGCGAACGAGGCTCGAGCATGCTTGGCGGCGGCGCGCATTTCTACAATACCTACGCGTGTGCGGATGGCAAATTCGTGTCGGTCGGGGCCATCGAACCGCAGTTTTATGCGTTGTTGCTGAAGCTTTGCGATATTGACGATGCAGCCTTCGATACCCAGATGGACCGCGAACAATGGCCGCTGCTGAAGACGAAAATAGCGGCTATTTTCGCGACGAAAACGCGAGCGGCGTGGTGTGAATTGATGGAAGGGACAGATGTGTGTTTTGCCCCCGTGCTCGATATGGACGAGGCGCCGGAGCATGCGCATAACCGGGCGCGGGGGACGTTTATCGACGTGGAGGGCGTGAAGCAACCGGCCCCGGCGCCGCGGTTTAGCCGCACGATGCCGGAGGTGAGTTCCCCGCCCGCGAGTCCGGGGCAGGATACCGACGCAATTTTGCGGGACTGGAATGTGCCGGGCGAGTTGGTCGAGCGGTTGCGGGGGAAGAAGGGGGGGTGAGGGGCAAGCACCCTCACCCCGCCGGAAACCTCACCAGAATCCGACTGAACGGCACCGACCTGTCGACAGTAACCGCGCCCGCGCCCTTGCCCGCATAGGTCGTCACAAGCCGCATACCAAGCCCTGTCCCTTGCGGTTTCGGGAAGTCGATAGGAAAACCGTCGCCCTCATCCTCCACGGTCAGCAGTACGCCGGCCTCGGACCGTTCCAGCTTCACGCGCACTGTCCCGCGCCCATACTTCAGCGCGTTTGTCACAAGCTCCGCCGTCACCAGCCCGAGCGGTGCGAGCCGCCCGGCGGGCAGCACGATCGACTCGCCTTCCAGCGATACCTCCCGCCCCGCCGTCAGTTCAGCCAGATCGGCCGTCAATCCGCGCAGATATCCAGTCGCATCCGTCGCTTCCGCGCCATCGTCCTGATAGAGCCGGTGATGCACCGACCCGACCGTGCGCACGCGCGTCGCGGCCGCCTGCAAATGCGTGGCGACCGATTTATCCCCGGCGAGATTCGCCTGCAGCGCAAGCAGCGTCTGCACAAGCTGAAGACTGTTGCGAACCCGGTGATGAACCTCCTTCATCATCAGCGCGGAGTTACCCAATTGCGTCTCCTGGCTCAACACGAGCGCCGCGAGTTTCTCCTCGTTCTCGTGCCGCTCGGTGACATCGCGCATGGTCAGCACGATGCGCTTCACGCGTTCATCGACATCAAGAATAGGCGCCACCGATACATCCCACCAGCGGGCGTCGCCAATACGCGTCGGGCAAGGTCCCTCGAATCGCACCGGTTCGCCGCTGGCCGATTTCGCCAGCGCCTGCAGCACTTTCGGGCGCTGATCGTCGGGCCACAGGTCGGCGCAATGCGTGCCGCCCACCTCCGCGAAGTCGTCAATGCTTAGCGCTGCCAGCCCGTTGTCGTTCATGAATTCGACACCGCCATCCAGCGACAGCACCTGGATGCAGTCCGTGCTCGCGTTCAGCACGCTGGTGGAGAACAGCTCGTCGGCGCCGCTCTGCGATTCCGCAGCAAGCCGTTCGCGGCTCATGGAGATGACGTTCGCGATCGATTCCAGGAAAACGATATCGGTTTCGGTGAAGTCTTCGTCGTCGGGGCTGTCGGCTTCGAGAATGCCGAAAGTCTCCGGAATGCCGCGAATGGGAACGTTGATGGCGCGCTTGATGCCGTGCCGCGCCAGCAGTTCGGGCGTGCGGAAACGATGCTCGGTGCCCAGGTGATTCGACAACACCGGCCGGCCGCTGACGAATGCATGGCCGGCAGGGCTGGCGTCGTCGGCGCCGAGCTCTGTGGTGCCGATATCCGCCGCGTCCCAGCCGACGCCGGCTTCCAGCACGAAGGTTTCGCTTTCGGGCTGATAGCGGAGCACCTTGGCAAAGCGCGAATGCAATCCCGCCGATACCGCCTTGCACGCTTCATCGAGAAGTACGTTCGCGCTGTGTACGCGCAGCACGGACGTCGCGAATTGCACCGCGATCTCGTGCTGCATGCGCAGACGGCTTACGGACCGGTCGACGGCACTGCGGATGGTTTCTTCGGGTGGCAATGCATCCATCGGGTTCTCCTTGACCGCGGTGTCGTCCAGCTTTCTTACAGCGATTGGTGCTCAAGGGTCAATTCTAACCGTGGAGACAAAAAGCCTTCATATCTGGCTGGTGTTCAGTCCGGTTCAGTCCGGCGAAAGGCCTCTCTCGGTATAATCCCGAATGTTATAATCGTAACAACAAGGTGTTAGAATAATGCATCGATTAACCGGAAAATGTTGTGCGCTGCACAACCGGCCATGCTCATGCTCGATGTTGCTTCCCAACCTGTTGTTTCCTTGCGCGGCAAACCGCTCTCCCATCATGAGCAGCAGCGCAATTCTGGCGTGCCGCTGGATCTCTCGTGGGTAGACAGCCTGCGCGTCAACCAATCCGCCGTCGCTCGGCGGGTCGGCACATTAGGCACGCGCCGCGCGGTTAAAAAAGACGCGCAAGCTGCGTGGCTGCTCAAGGCCATCACCTGCATCGACCTGACTACGCTCAATGGCGACGACACCGCCGCCCGCGTCGAGCGCCTGTGCGCCAAAGCGCGCCATCCGGTTCGCGATGACCTGCTTGAGTCGCTCGGCATGCCGGCCGGCTCCATCAAGACCGGCGCCGTGTGCGTGTATCACCGCTTCGTCGGCACGGCGGTCGCCGCGCTCGCAGGCAGCGGCATTCCCGTCGCGGCCGTCTCCACGGGCTTTCCAGCAGGTCTCATTCCGCATCCGCTGAAGTTGAAGGAAATCGAGGCGTCGGTGAAAGACGGCGCGGCGGAAATCGATATTGTCGTCACGCGTGAACACGTACTCACCGGGAACTGGCAAGCGCTCTACGACGAAATGCGCGACTTCCGCGCTGCCTGCGGCCCGGCGCATATCAAGGCGATTCTCGCGACCGGCGACATCCGCACGCTATCGAACATCGCCAAGGCGTCCATGGTCTGCATGATGGCCGGCGCGGATTTCATCAAGACGTCCACCGGCAAGGAAGGCGTCAACGCCACGCTCGACGTCTCGCTCGTCATGGTGCGCATGATCCGCGATTACCTTGAGCGGACCGGCGTGATGATCGGCTTTAAACCAGCAGGCGGCGTGTCCACCGCCAAGTCGGTGCTCGAATACCAGATCCTGATGAAGGAAGAACTTGGCCGCGAATGGCTCGAACCGGAGTTGTTCCGCATAGGCGCATCAAGCCTTCTCGCCGATATCGAACGTCAGCTCGAGCATCACGTCACCGGCCGCTATTCGGCTTTCCATCGACATCCGGTTGCCTGATCTGCTTGCTTGATTTCGCACCGCACCCTCTCTTACACGAGCTCCCCATGAGCGTAGCCGACTACTTCACCTCGATGGATTACGGACCTGCACCGGAAGACGACGGCGCCGCGCGCGCCTGGCTGGATCAACATGCAACGGGCTTTGGCCATTTCATCGGCGGCGCCTTTCGCGCGCCATCGGCCGGTGAGCAATTCGACTCGCTGGAACCGGCCACCGGACGCGTGATCGCGAGCATCGCGCAGGGCGATCACGCCGATATCGACGCGGCCGTCGATGCTGCGCATCGAGCGCTGCCTGCGTGGCAAGCGCTGGGCGGCGCGGGCCGCGCGCGGCATTTGTATGCGCTCTCGCGCATGGTGCAGCGGCATGCGCGTTTGTTTTCGGTGCTCGAATCGCTGGACAACGGCAAGCCGATTCGCGAGTCGCGTGACATCGATATCCCCCTTGTAGCAAGGCATTTTCTGCATCACGCTGGATGGGCGCAGTTGCAGGATCGCGAGTTCGCCGACTGGGCGCCTCTGGGTGTGATCGGCCAGATCGTGCCGTGGAATTTTCCGCTGCTGATGCTCTCGTGGAAGATCGCACCGGCGCTTGCATTGGGTAATTGCGTCGTGCTGAAGCCCGCGGAATATACGCCGCTGACCGCGTTGTTGTTCGCCGAATTGGCCGCGCGTGCAGGCTTGCCTGCCGGCGTGCTGAACGTGGTCACGGGCGATGGGCGCACGGGTGCTGCATTGGTTGATCACCCGCGCGTGGCGAAGATTGCGTTCACCGGGTCGACGGAAGTGGGCCGGCAGATTCGCGTCGCGACTGCGGGCTCGGGCAAGTCGCTCACGCTTGAACTCGGCGGCAAGTCGCCGTTCATCGTCTTCGATGACGCCGATCTCGACAGCGCCGTGGAAGGTGTCGTCGATGCAATCTGGTTCAACCAGGGCCAGGTCTGCTGTGCCGGTTCGCGGCTGCTGGTGCAGGAAGGGGTTGAGAAGCGCTTCATCGATAAATTGAAACGCCGCATGGACACGCTGCGCGTTGGACCGTCGCTCGACAAGGGCATCGATCTGGGTGCGATCGTGGATACCGTGCAACTCGAACGCATTCGTTCGCTGGTTGAGCGCGGTGTGCAGGAAGGCTGCGAGATTCATCAGCCCAAAGGGCTTCGGATGCCCGAGGAAGGCGCGTTTTATCCGCCTACCCTGGTGACGAATGTCGCGCCCGCGTCCACGCTCGCGCAAGAGGAAATATTCGGGCCGGTGCTGGTGACAATGAGCTTTCGCACGCCTGACGAAGCGGTCGCGCTAGCGAATCATTCACGCTATGGGCTGGCCGCGAGCGTGTGGAGCGAGACGATTGGTCGTGCGCTGGATATCGCGCCGCGCCTGCAATGCGGCGTGGTCTGGATCAACGCGACCAATCTCTTCGACGCCGGTGTCGGCTTCGGCGGGTATCGCGAATCGGGCTTCGGGCGTGAAGGCGGACGCGAGGGGATTTACGAGTATCTGAAGCCGCGTGCGTGGACTAAGCTGGCCGTTCGCTCCGCGCCTGGCGAGCGAGTTGCGCAGCCTTCCTCTTTCGAAGCTGCCACGAATAACGTCAGCGCGCTCGACCGTACCGCGAAGCTGTTTATCGGCGGCAAGCAGGTTCGGCCGGACAGCGGTTATTCGCGGCTCGTGCATGCGCCGTCGGGGATGATCGTCGGCGAAGTGGGCGAGGGTAATCGCAAGGACGTACGTAACGCGGTCGCCGCTGCGCGCAGCGCTGAAAAGTGGTCGCAAGCCAGCACGCATAACCGCGCACAGGTGCTGTATTACCTCGCGGAGAATTTGTCGGCACGGGCCGATGAATTCGCGAAGCAACTTGTGACGCGGACGGGCGTGTCTGCCGCCGATGCCGAGCGTGAAGTGGAAGCATCGATCACGCGTTTGTTCACGTACGGCGCGTGGGCCGACAAGTTCGATGGCGCGGTGCATTCGCCGCCGCTCAGAGGCGTTGCGCTGGCGATGCACGAACCGCTCGGCGTGATCGGCGTGGTGTGTCCGGACGAAGCGCCGTTGCTGGGTCTCGTCTCGCTGATCGCACCGGCGCTTGCGTTGGGTAATCGTGTGGTCGCCGTGCCGAGCGAAACGTGCCCGATGATGGCGACCGATTTTTATCAGGTCGCGGAGACCTCGGATGTACCGGCAGGTGCGTTGAACATTGTCACCGGCGAGCGTAAGGCGTTGGCGTCGACCCTGGCGAAACACGACGATGTAGACGCGTTATGGTGCTTCGGCGGCGCGGATTTATCGACACTGACAGAGCGTGAATCGGTGGGCAACCTGAAGCGCACGTTCGTCGATTATGGCCGCGTGTTCGACTGGTTCGATGCCGCGAGCGAAGGCCTGCCGTTCTTGCGGCAAGCAGTGCAAGTAAAGAACATCTGGATCCCGTACGGAGACTGAGCGCCAGGACGTACGGGTTCGAAACAGACTCATGAGCGATGACCTCGCAACACAGCGAGGCACGCTCAACATGAAGGAGACGTAATGCTGAAGAACCTCGATCCGCTGCTGAACGCCGACGTGCTGCACGCACTGGCCGCAATGGGACACGGCGATGAAGTCGTGATCTGCGACGCCAATTTTCCGGCTGATTCCGTCGCGCGCCAAACGGTGCTCGGCCATGTGCTTCGGCTCGATGGCGCGAATGCGCCGCGGGCGATCCGCGCGGTGTTGTCGGTGTTGCCGCTGGACAGTTTCGTCGATCATCCGGCCGAGCGCATGGAAGTGGTCGGCGACGCCAACGCGCTTCCTGCCGTGCAACGCGAAGCTCAGACCGAAGTGGACGCCGCCGAAGGTCGCGCGACGCCCTTTGCTTCCATCGAACGTTTCGCGTTCTATGAACGCGCCAAGCAAGCCTATTGCGTGATCGCGACGGGCGAAGCGCGCGGGTACGGCTGCTTCATCTTCAAGAAGGGCGTGAACCTTGCGCCTGATGCGCCCGCGTCCGGTACGGAGAGCACGCGATGAACCGCAGTGTCGTCATCCTCGGCATCTACGTGACGGATCTCACCTTCCGCGCCGAGCGCATGCCGCTGCTGGGCGAGACCATCGCCGGATCGGCGTTTGCGATGGGACCGGGCGGCAAGGGCTCGAATCAAGCCGTGGCTGCTGCCCGTGCCGGTGCCGACGTGATCTTCTGCACGCGCCTCGGCGCCGATGCGTTCGGCGATATCGCACGCTCGACGTGGTCCGCCGAAGGCATCACGGCGCGGGCGATCACGACCGATGGCGTGGCAACCGGCGCGGCGCATATCTTCGTCGACGATGCCACGGGCGGCAACGCGATCATCGTTGCAGCAGGTGCGGCCGGACGCTTGTGCCCCGAAGACGTCGAAGCGATAGAAGCCGATATCTCGACCGCCGCCGTGTTCGTGACGCAACTCGAACAACCCGTTCCCGCTGCGCGACGCGGTCTTGAACTCGCGCGCCGTCACGGCGTGACCACCGTGTTCAATCCGGCGCCCGCGCTACCGCTCGACGACGACATCTTCCCGCTCTGCGACTACATCACGCCGAACGAAACCGAAGCAACGGCGCTGACAGGTATCCCGATTGTCTCCGTTGACGACGCACGCCGTGCCGCCGATGTCCTGCTAGGAAAGGGCGTGCGCGCGGTAATCGTGACGCTGGGCGAGGCGGGCGCGTTGCTGCATACGCTGGAACAATCGGTGCTGGTGCCGGCCTTCAATTGCGGCCGCGTGGTCGAGACCGCGGGCGCCGGCGATGGCTTCACCGGCGGCTTTGCTGCAGCGCTCGCACGCGGCGAAAGCCCGTTGGACGCGGTGCGTTTCGGCTGCGCGCTGGCGAGCTTGTCAGTCACGCGCGCCGGCACCGCGCCGTCCATGCCGACGCTCGCTGAAATTGAAGCCGTGCTTGCCGAGCCTGCGAAGTCCGGCAGCGCGCCGGCTCATCAATCCTGAACGGAGGAGCGCCTCGATGAATACATCGAAATGGCTCGCCGACCGGCAACTGAATTTTCTTGTCGGCGTGAACCTGCTGGTCGTGATCGTCGCGACCGCGTTGTCGCATGGCCAGTTCGTCGATATCGACAACCTCCAGTCCATGGGTAGTCAGTTGCCCGAACTAGGCCTGCTTGCACTTGGCATCATGCTTTCGATGGTCTCGGGTAATGGCGGTATCGACTTGTCGGGTGTCGCGCTCGCGAACCTCTCGGGCATGGTGGCCGCACAACTGCTGCCCATGCTCGTTTCCGCCGATAACTCCCCGTCGCTCTACACCGCCGTGTTCTGCGTGATTACCGTGGCTCTCGGCGCGATTGGCGGCTTGATGAACGGCGTGATCATCGCGCGTTTGAAACTCACGCCAATTCTCTGCACGCTCGGTACGTCGCTGCTGTTCACAGGCATTGCCGTGGTGTTGAGCAATGGTGCGTCGGTGCGGGTGGAATACGTCGATGCCCTCTCCGACATCGGCAACGGCACCTTCCTGCAAGTGCCTATCTCGCTGTGGATCTTCGTGGCCACCGTGTTGCTGCTCGGCTGGGTGTTGAAGCGCACGCCTTTCGGATTGCGGCTTTATTTAATGGGCACAAATCCGAAAGCGGCATTCTATGCCGGCATTCCGCGCGACCGCATGTTGATCCTCACGTACGGCATGTGCGGCGTGCTCGCGTCGCTCGCCGGGTTGATCAGCGCGACGCATACGTCGAGTGCGAAGTGGGATTACGGCAACTCGTACTTGCTGATCGCGATTCTGATCGCGGTGATGGGCGGCGTGAATCCGGCGGGTGGTTATGGGCGGATTATCTGCGTTTTCCTGGCCGCGACCGTGCTCCAGTTCCTGTCGAGCCTGTTCAACTTGCTGGGCGTCTCGCAGTTCTTCGGCGATTGCGCGTGGGGCTTCCTGCTGCTTGCATCGCTTGCGTTAGCGGGTGGAGAACGCGTGCGCGCGATCTTCGGGCTGGGCGGCGCAGCACCTGTTTCCAAGGCGCCAAAAACACCAGCGCCACCCATGGCATGACTGCATAAACCAAGTTTCGTCAGCTTCAAAATTTCACCTCATGTGCATCACAGACACACCATAACGGAGACAACGCATGAAACTGAATCGAATCGCCATCGCGCTTACCGCAGTCACGCTTGCGGCCGGAGCCATTGCTGTCGCGCAGGCTGCGACCGATCAAACCATCGTCACGGTGGTGAAGGTCACGGGGATCAACTGGTTCAACCGCATGGACGACGGCGTGAAGGAATTCGCGAAGGACAATCCCGGCGTGAACGCATATCAGACCGGACCGGGACGCGCGGACGCTGCGCAACAACTGAAGATCATCGAAGATTTGATCGCGAAGAAAGTCACGGCGATCGCAGTCGTTCCCTACGATCCGCCGACCCTCGAACCGGCGCTGAAGAAAGCAATGGATCGCGGCATCAAGGTCGTTACGCATGAAGCGGACAACGAGAAGAACACGATGGTCGACATCGAAGCCTTCGACAACACCGCGTACGGCGCCGGCCTGAATGAACGTCTGGCGAAATGCATGGGCGACCAGGGCAAATGGGCGGTGCTGGTCGGCTCGCTTGGCAGCCGTTCGCAGGTTCAGTGGGCGGATGGCGGTATCGGCAATGCGAAGCAAAAGTACCCGAAGATGGATCTGGTCGAGCCGAAACTTGAAACCAATAACGATGGCGAACGCGCTTACCAGGTTGCGAAGGAAGTGCTGCGCAAACATCCGGACCTGACGGGCTTCCAAGGGTCGTCGTCGCTGGACGTGATCGGCATTGGACGCGCAGTGGAAGAGGCCGGCAAGATTGGCAAGATCTGCGTGTACGGCACGGGTCTGCCGACAGAAGCCGGCAAGTTCCTGGAGAGCGGCGCGATCAACGGCATTGCGTTCTGGGATCCGAAGCTCGCTGGTATCGCGATGAACAAGGTCGCGAAGATGCTGATCGATGGCAAGACGGTAGAGAACGGTACGGACCTGGGTCTCGTTGGTTATAACAAGGTCACGGTCACCAAGGGTCCGGGCAAGGGCATCATCGTGCGCGGCACCGGTTGGGTGGACGTCGACAAGACCAACTACAAGCAATATCCGTTCTGATTGTCTTCACGTAGCAGCAAAGCGCGCACGGTTGCCGTGCGCGCTGTCTTCAGGAAGTTGAAAGGGTTGAAGGTTCAATGATGAGTACAGTGCCGCTTCTTGAAGTCGTCGATATCCACAAGCGCTTTACCGGCGTGTACGCGCTACGTGGCGTGAGTCTTTCGTTCCAGCGCGGGCAGATCTATCACCTGCTGGGTGAGAACGGCTGCGGCAAGAGCACGCTGATCAAGATCATCTCCGGTGCGCAGCCGCCCGATCAGGGCGAGCTTGTGATCGAAGGCGTCAGGCATGCGCGGCTTGCACCGCTAGAGGCGTTGTCGGCGGGTATCGAAACCGTGTATCAGGATCTTTCGCTGCTGCCAAACATGAGCGTGGCGGAGAACGTGGCATTGACCGCGGAACTGGCCGCGCATGCGGGGCGGCTTGCGCGGACCTTCGATCGCCGTGCGCTGGCGAAAACGGCGGCGCGTGCTTTGGAAGCGGTGGGTTTGCCTGGCGATGCCGATTTTCAGGCCACGCTGGTCGAGCAATTGCCGCTGGCGACGCGGCAACTCGTGGCTATTGCGCGCGCAATTGCGAGCGAGGCGAAGTTCGTCATCATGGATGAGCCGACTACGTCGCTGACGCAAAAGGAAGTCGACAACCTGATCGCCGTACTGGCGAAGCTGCGTGCCGATGGCGTCGCCGTACTGTTCGTGAGCCACAAGCTGGATGAGTGTTACGCGATCGGCGGTGAAGTGATCGTTCTGCGCGACGGCCAGAAGATGGCGCAGGGACCGATCGACAATTATACGAAGGCGCAGATTGGCGAATTGATGACGGGCAAGCAGTTGTCGAATGAGCGATACCGGCAGGCTGAAGTCATGGATGGTCACGACGTTGTGCTGGATGTGAAGGCGTTATCGCGCTCACGTCAGTTCGCCGATGTCACGTTCGCGCTGCATCGCGGAGAGATTCTTGGCGTGACGGGCTTGCTCGACTCGGGGCGCAACGAATTGGCGCGTGCATTGGCCGGCGTCGCGCCTGCGGATAGCGGCACAGTCACGCTGGACGGTTCCATCGTGAGGCTCAAGACGCCTTCCGATGCAAAGTGGCAACGGATTGGCTATGTACCGGAAGACCGCTTGAATGAAGGCCTTTTCCTCGATAAGTCCATTCGCGACAACGTCATCACCGCGATGATTTCAAGTTTGCGCGACCGCTTTGGACAGGTCGACCGGAAGCGCGCACGCGAGCTTGCTGAGCGCACCGTCAAGGAGTTGCAGATCGCGACGCCTGACGTCGATAAACCGGTCCAGTCGCTTTCCGGCGGCAACCAGCAGCGCGTATTGATCGGCCGATGGCTGGCTATTGATCCGCGTGTGTTGATCCTGCACGGCCCGACCGTGGGCGTGGATGTGGGATCGAAGGACATCATTTACCGCATCATGCAGCGGCTGGCGGAGCAGGGCATCGGCATCATTTTGATCAGCGATGACTTGCCTGAGCTGCTGCAGAACTGCGACCGAATTTTGATGATGAAGAAGGGGCGGGTCTCGAACGAATATCGAGCGGAGCAGTTGACCGAAGCCGATCTTTACCACGCTTTACTTTCAGAGGCAGCATGAGCGAGTCACTTCATCGCGTTGCTCAGACATCGCAAGGCGCAACGGCGCCCAGTCCCGTATTGGCCGAGGTTGTGCCGCCACTTCGGCAACTCAGTTTTACTGCACGGTTGATGCGGAATCCTGAATGGTTCACGCTTGGGCTGATTCTCGTGACGTGTGTGGTGGTGGGCACGTTGAATCCTCGCTTCTTCCAGTTCGCGACACTCTTCGATTTGCTGCATTCGGGGACGACGGTGTCGTTGTTCGCAATGGGGACGCTGGTTGTGCTGGCATCGGGCGGTATCGATGTGTCTTTTACAGCCATTGCCGCTTTTACGATGTATTCCATCACCAAGGCCGTTTTTGCGTGGTGGCCCGATGCGCCATTTTTTCTGATTCTGGTTTGCGGCGCGGTGGGCGGCGTGTTGCTTGGGCTGATCAATGGCGTGCTGGTGCATCGGCTGAAGGCGCCTTCGTTGATCGTGACCATTGGCACGCAGTATCTGTATCGCGGGTTGTTGCTGACGTTCGTGGGCACGCAGTTCTTCATGAATATCCCGCATAGCATGGACAGCTTCGGGCAGTTGCCGCTGTTTTTCTATCACACGAACGATGGGCTTCGGGCAGTGCTGCCGGTCTCGGTGATCGCGCTGTTTCTCGCGGCGGCCGTGACGTGGTGGTTGCTTAACCGCACGATGATGGGACGCGGTGTGTACGCGATGGGCGGCAGTTTGCCGATCGCCGAGCGGCTTGGTTATAACCTGCGGGCTATTCACCTGTTTGTGTTTGGGTACACCGGGATGCTCGCCGGGATTGCCGGGATTCTGCATGTATCGACGAATCGGCTGGCGAATCCGTTCGACCTGGTCGGGACTGAACTGGACGTGATCGCGGCGGTGATTCTTGGCGGGGCGCGGATTACCGGCGGGACGGGGACGGTGGTCGGGACGTTGTTGGGCGTGGTCCTGGTTACGCTGATCAATAGCGTGCTGATTCTGATCGGCGTGCCGAGTACCTGGCAAAAAGTGATTATCGGAGCGTTTATTCTGGTGGCGGGGACGTTGTTCGCGCTGGGGAGAAGGGCGGCTTAGGGGAGGTTGATTTTACTTACGGGCAGTCGGAGACCGACTGCCCGTAAGTTTGCCGGGCTCACCGCGGTCTCACTTCCTCGCCTCCATCCCCTTCTCCGTGATCAGCGAATTAAACTGATCCAGTTGGGAAAACCGCACTGCCTTGACCTTCCCCAGCTTGCTGGCATCGACTACAAGATGCCTCTCAACCGCGCTCTCCATGGCAGCCTGTTTGATTGCCACTTCGTGAAAATTCCAGCACGTCACACCGCGCGCCTCATCCACGCCGCCGGCCGATATAAACGCCTTGTTAATGCCCATTCGATGCAACGTCTCAATGCTCTCATTGCTCGAAAACGAATCCGACGAGGGCGCATAAACGCCGCCTAACAAAATCATCCGCACGTTGGTCTTGCGCCGCAAAATTTCGGCGACATTCAGCGAATAACACAGCACCGTTAAATGCATGTCGGCCGGAATGAGTCGCGCCAGGGTGGTCAGCGTCGTCCCGCAATCGATGAAAATAGTCTCGTTGTCAGTCAGCAACCGTGCAGCGACCGCCGATGCTTCGGCCTTGGCCTGCGCAAAATGATCCTTCTCTTCATCGATGGTATAACCCGCGCCGTTCGGGACATCCGAAGCGCGAACGATATAACCGCCAAGGTAAGTGAACGTCCCCGGACTCGCCGCTATGTCGCGGCGAACCGTCATCTCCGATACATCGAGCAAGGTCGCCGCATCGCGAAGACGCATCACACTTTGCTCACGCAAAGCATCGGCAAGAACACGCAAACGATCGCTTTTGGTCATTCGCTGAGGACAGTGGACGCAAGCCGCGCGTCGTGGATGTGGTTGTTAGATTTTGTTCGCTAGATGAAATGATTATAACAAGCGAACCCGCGAAAAGTGATCGGGGAAAACGCTTTGCAATGGAGAGGTTGGTGAAGCGCAAGGCGGGGACTACCCGCCGGAGCGTGCCCGGATCAGCGCGGCAGCCGAGGGAATCGATATCTGCTCTATCGCTACTTTGGCGACATTCGGCAACGCGTCTTCCGCGAGTTGGGTCAGCGTGCGCCCCGGTGGCATCTCAACGAACACCTGTGCGCCGAGTTCACCCAGCACGATAGTGGAGTCGTGCCATCGAACGGGATATCGCAAGTTCGTTGCGAGGTCGGTACGGATAGCGTCGGCCTGGCGCAAGGGCCGTGCGCCGCGATTGCTGATGTAGGGAACCGATGGCGTATGGAACGTGATCTTGCTTGCGGCTTCGGTGAGTTCGCGAGCGGCGTCGTCGAGTAGAACGCAGTGAGACGGCACGCTCACCGCCAGCCGCTCGGCCTTGCGCGCGCCAGCTTTCAATGCGTATTCGCGGACGTGGTCGAGGTCAGCATCGGCGCCTGCCACTACGATTTGTCGCGGCGCATTCAAATTTGCAATGTACGCGGCCTGCGCGTGAGCATTCGCGATCACGGTATTCAGTTCGCGTTCACGCAAGCCCGACACCGCCAGCAACCCGTAGCCGTGGGGAAAAGCATTCTCCATCAATTGCGCGCGAAGCTGAAGGAGCCGCAACGCGTCGCTAAAAGAAACCGCATTGCATGCAACCGCAGCGCCATACGCTCCCACCGATAAACCCGCTACCGCATCCGGCTCGATCCCTTCATCCTGCAATGCTCGCACGGTCGCGACGCCAGCAACAAGCAAGCTGAGTTGCACCGCTACGGTTGACGTCAAAGCGTCGGCGCGATCGAGCGAGAGCATATCGATATGCAGTACATCCGATGCTTCCTCGATGGTTTCAGCAATACGCGCGTGCGGCGTCGCGCCACCTAGCGTGTGTAAAAAGCCCGCGAATTGCGAACCTTGGCCGGGGAAGAGGAACGCGATCATGTTGCTTGGCTCGTCTGCCAAGGGTCGGCAACGAGCTTCGGACCATCGGCGCATCGCAGCATGACACGTGCGCCGGGATGCGCATATTCGGCCAGCGAGAATGCGCCGTCGTTTGTCTGGATCTGGATGTCGATGCGCGTGCCGTGGTCGAGCGCGGCTTGAGAGAGGGCATTGAATAAAGTGTTCGCAGTGGCGCGGTCGAGCGGCTCAGGCGCACGCAGCACCAGGTCGAGATCGCTTGTTTGCGTGACCGTCGGACAGCCACTGGCGAGCTCAAAGCCAGCGCTGCCAGTAGGTCCCCAAGCGTGGCCGCTCGAATCGCACAGTGGCGTAATTGCTTGCAGCAATGCAAACGCGGGCAAGTTCGCGCGCGTTGTTGAGCGCTTCAAATTTGCAAGAAGCGTCTCGGGTTGCAACACGTGCTCAACATAACGCGCATCAAGCCACGAGCCGAAACGCTTGCTCCGCACTTCGCCACGAATGCCAACCGCGATCAAATCATTCACGGACGCCGCGCGTCGAACCACTACGAACGGTGCGCGTTTTAGCGATGCTGCAACCCACGCCGGCGCATCGGGAAAATCCGGCGTTCCCGGCGCGAGCCGCAACAGGTCGTGCGGATTCACGACGCGTCCCATTGCTCCGCCATGCGCTTGCGGACTTCTATCGACGCCGCGCGAATCTTCTTGGCATCGTCGGATTGCAATCGCGATGAAAGATCGCGTGGACCTTTCCGTGCATCGTCGATCGCAGCGATCAGCGAACCACGCACGCGGTCGATATCGTCATTCCCGGGCGCATCCGCATTGACGCCGGCGATCAGCTCATGCAACAGCCCGAGCTTGGCGTAAGCACTCATCTTGTACGACATGGGCAAGACGCGATCGCCGAGTTCATCCAGTCCTTCAACGCTGCGACGCGTGACCCGGGCGGCGGCTTCCTTGCCCATCGCGTGCACGCTGATGCCATCCGCGTCGAGCGCGATGATCCGGTTCGCCTGATAACCATGCGCGAGAAAAGCACCGGACATTGCCGGGCCGACAATCAGCGCGATCACCGGATGCCCGGCGAGCCGCGCGCTTGCATAGGCATCGACACCGGCCGCACACGCAAGATGAACACCGAGCAGCTCTTCGCGACGACCGTATGCCTGGCTCTTCACATCGACAATAGCCACGATCGGACGCTTGACTGCAGCATCGCGATCCGCATCCATCGCGTCACGTACGGCGCGTGCAAGCAACCAGCCTTGTTCGAGGCCGACGACGTTATCGGTCGCGCGCGGAAAGCGGTTATGCGGATCGGGCACGATGCTGATGAAACGTGCGCGCGTGTCGCCAAGCGGTGCGTCAGCGCTGCGGATCGGACCTTCGTGGCCTTCGTTGCCCGAGGCCGGTTGAGCGTTCGACGTCAATGCATCGAACCAGATTTGTCCACGTGATGCGTTCATCACACTTCTCCTTGCCAAAGCGTCCGCAACACAGCGGGGTCGATTGCCGATGGATCCACGCGCGCAAGCCGTTCAAGTTGTGCATCGACTTGTTCGGTCCGATGGCTCGCCGGCACGCCGCTTTTGAACGCGCTGAGCACAGCGTTGAGAACTTCGTTGGTATCGTCTTCCACGAGCGCATCAACCAGGCCTACGGCGGCACGTTGCTCACCGCCGATCATCGACCAGATGAGGCGCCGGTCGCGTGAATCGAGTTCTTCAACGCCTGCTTCCTGTTCGATAACCTCAGGCCCGTTCATCCCGAGCCGTGCCTGTCGCGTCATAATCAAGCGCGTGCACAATGCCGCCGCGAGCGACATGCCGCCGAAGCAACCCACCATGCCACCGATCACGCCGACCACCGGGACATATCGGCGCAAGGCGACGATTCCCGCCTGGATCTCGGCGATCACTGCGAGCCCAAGATTCGCTTCCTGCAGCCGGACGCCGCCCGTTTCGAACAGGATCACCGGCAGGATCTTGCGGCCTGCTTCGAACTCGCGCACAGCCATTTCAAGTGCCGCCGCGATCTTCGCCCCCGACACTTCGCCGATGCTGCCGCCTTGAAACGCAGGCTCGATCGCCGCGATCACCGCCGCTTCGCCACCAAGCGTACCGCGCGCAATGACCGCGCCGTCGTCGGCTTGGCAGACCACGTTCTGCATGGCGAGCCACGGCGATTCGAGCCGGTCGAACGGTCCGATCAACTCGCGGAAGGTGCCGGCATCGAGCAAAGCGCGCGCACGTTCGCGTGCGGTCAGTTCGATAAAACTATGCTGCGCGATGAAGTTCTCGTGAGCGTTCATGACGCAACTCCTTCACTCGCTTCCACGGCTTCGGCGAGCCGCAGCATGACCACGCCGGGCGTTGCGCCGAAGTCATTAAGTTCGAGGCGCGCGGCGCCGTCGTAGCGTGAGAAAAAACGATCGAGCACGCTTTTCCATACGTGTTCGTAACCGTCGACGCTCGTGCGGATCACGACTTCCGCATGTTCACTCTCCGATGGCGACAGCAGGATTTCCAGGTCACCCGAGCCGACCACGCCCACATGCGCGCGTTGCGGCACGGGGCGGGTGGCGGGATATTCGTAGCGCAAGTTTTCCATGACGTGTTCTCCGCGTCAGTCGACGCGCGGCAGGGTATCGAGGAAGAGGGTGGCAGCCAGCAAATCCGCTGCGCCTCCGGGAGATGCGTTCAATTCAGTCAGACGTTGATCGAGGCGGGCGAGCGCGGCGCGGCCCTGCGGCCGTGCTGCTCCGCCAGCCTGCAGTGCAATGCGTGCGCCTGTTTGCGCAGCCTCAAGTGCGACCCGGCCGCCGCGATGCAGCAAGCAGGTATCGTCGAGCGTCGCGATGATGGCGAGCAATGCATCGAGCCTCGCTTCATCTTCGGTCGCGCCGTTCGCACGCGAACGATGCAACGCAGGCAAGCCGGCCTCACGTACGTGCGGGAAACCTTCCGCCGCCTGACCGCGTGCGCCGGCTACACCGAAACGTTGGACAACGCGGGCACCGTTACTCATCGCATCAGGCGCGAAACGGTCCTCGAAACGAGCGATGGCGGCAGCTTGCGCACAGAGTTCCAATGGCCCGGCCAATGAAGTCATTGCCGCCGCCGCGCATAACAAGCCAACAATCCATATCGCCCCGCGATGTGCATTGCTGCCATTCGTTGCGCGCAGCATGGCCACTTCACCTTCACGGCCGATCCGCGCAAGTTGCTCGCGCAGCCGTTGCGAAGGTTTTTGACCGACCGCCGCGCGCGCCAGTGCAAGGAACGTCGGCCGCAACGAATGTGCCGAACGCAGCATGGTGTCGAGGTCGAGATCACGATGCGCACCGCTTCCGCGCCGGTCCACCAACGCTGGCTTCGGCGTGAGACTCGCTTCGTCGATCAACGCAGCGACCGCAAGCTCCGCGAGCGCCGACGGGTCACACGTAACGTCGAGGAATACAGGTTGAGTGCAGGCCATCGCGGCTCACCAGCTGCGGAATTGTGGCGGCGGCTGATACAGCCCACCCGACCACGCAACCAGATCGTCGATACTCCGTGCCGCCAGCAGCGAGCGCTTCGCCTCTCCGCGCCGGATGCCGAGGTCTTCCGGGTACGCGACAATGCCTCGCCGCCGCAGCTCCGCCGTCTTGACGGGGTCGGCGCGCATGCCGATAGGTGTAACGCCCGCCACCGCACGCAACGCCGCACGGCGCTCTTCAACGCCTTCGGCGGCGTGCAGGTACGCGATCCCTTCTTCGGTCACTACGTGACTCACATCGTCGCCATAGATCATGACCGGGGCTATCGGCATGTTGCTTTGCTTGCCGACGGCGATGGCATCGAGCGCATCGACAATAGTCGGCTCACCGCCTTTCTTGAAGGTCTCGGCGGTTTGAACAACCAGCTTATGCCCGCGTCCGATTGCGTTGTTCGGTCCATCGTTTTTCATCAGCTTCAACCACGCTTCGCTCGAATGACGGCGCCCGCGCGGATCGTGTCCCATGTTCGGCGCACCGCCGAATCCAGCAAGGCGGCCCAGCGTGACAGTCGATGAATTCGCGTCGGCGTCCATCTGCAACGTCGAGCCGATAAACAGATCGACGCCATATTGCCCCGCGAGCTGGCACAACACGCGGTTCGATCGGAGGCTGCCGTCGCGGCCCGTGAAGAACACATCCGAGCGCGCTTCGATGTAATCCTCCATGCCCACTTCGCTGCCGAAGCAATGCACGCTTTCGACCCAGCCGCTTTCGATGGCCGGGATCAGCGTGGGATGCGGGTTGAGCGCCCAGTGCGTGCAGATCTTTCCCTTCAGCCCGTGCGCTGCACCATAGGTGGGCAGCAGCAATTCGATCGCGGCGGTGTCGAAGCCAATGCCGTGGTTCAGCGCCTTCACGCCATAACGCTCGTAGATCCCGCGGATGCTCATCATGGCCATGAGGATCTGCAACTCGCCGATATGACGCGGGTCGCGCGTGAACAGCGGCTCGACGGCAAACGGCCGGTCGGCTTGCACGACGACATCGACCCATGAGCCGGGGATATCGACACGCGGCAGTTCATCGACGATCTCGTTCACCTGCGCCACCACGATGCCATGACGGAACGCGGTCGCCTCCACAATGGTCGGCGTGTCCTCGGTGTTCGGGCCCGTATACAAATTGCCGTGGCGATCGGCCTGCACGGCGCAGACCAGCGCGACTTGCGGCGTCAGGTCGATAAACATACGTGCATACAGTTCTATATACGTATAGATCGCGCCGATTTCGAGTTGCCCGTCTTCGAGCAACTGTGCGACGCGCAGACTCTGCGGCCCCGCAAACGAGAAGTCCACCTTGCGGGCGATGCCGCGCTCGAACAGCGTCAAGTGTTCCGGCCGGCTGATGCTGGAAATCAGCAGATGAACGTCATGCACGCGCGCCGGATCGAGTTTCGCAAACGCACGAGAGAGGAAGTCGGCCTGCTTCTGGTTGTTGCCTTCCAGCGCGACACGATCGCCGGATTGGATCAGTGTTTCGAGGGCGTCGACAATGCGTTCTGCCTTGAGCACGCCATTGTCGAGCCAGCCTTCGATTGCTTTCAGGCGACGCGCTTTTTCAAGCGCACGCGTGTTCCACTGGCGCGGTGCTGGGGTGATGCCGGCTTGTGCGGGGGGATTCATGCGGTGGCCTCGGTGTTGGGCAGGATTAGCGAAACGACATCAGCGTTTAGTCTGACCGCGAAGTGGAAGGACGGCGGCGCTTCTTGGGCTGCGTGGCTTGAGCCTGCATTTGCGCGTCGTGGAGAAAACGATAAACCAGTTCGCCCGTCGCAAGCAGATGGCGGGCGACCAGTGTTTGCGCCGCTTCGGTGTCGCGGGCGTGCAGTGCGTCGAGAATGGCTTCGTGCTCGGCGTCGGACTGCCCCTTGAACGTGGGCATGCCGAACTTGAGCCGCAAATAACGCTCGCCCCGCCGATGCATCGTGCCAATCAATTCCATGAGGTGAGGGCGCTCGGCGGGCGCATACAGGCTCATGTGGAACTGTTCATTTCGTACTACGTAGAGCGCCTGGTCCTGTTCTTTGGACGCGGCCAACAGCAATTCGCGTGCCTCGGCCAGCGTTGCGTCTGTATGACGCTCGATCGCAATGCCGATCGCCAGACTTTCCAGCGAAGCGCGGATTTCGTAGATCTCACGGGCTTCATCGGGCGATTGCAGGCTGACCGACGCACCCCGGTTTTGCTCAATGGTGACCCAGCCTTCAGTGTCCAGTTGCCGGAACGCTTCGCGTACTGGAATGGCGCTGACCGAGAACTGCTTGGCGATAGCGTCCTGGCGCAGCGGCTCGCCCGGCAACAGCGTTCCTTCGACAATCGCCGAGCGCAACGCGTCCGCTATATAACGCGACGTGCTCTGGCGCGGCTCGAAATGCGCCTCGCGAAACTGGGGATTCAGGTCGTTTTTCATGCTTTTTTCTACCGATGCTAGGTACAAGTGCGGAGTGGTCAACAGCTCGTTTTCAAATATTATATATGAAAATGCACTTTTGGGCGATCAGATGCTAACCCGATCTTTTTAGCGCAGACGCCCGGATTGGCGAACAGAGTGCGTCGTTCATATCTGGCTGATACCAGCTCATACACGTTTACACCTACCAGGAAGACAGTTATGCCAAGCACGCTCGAACGTTCGACAGGCGCCCTACGGCGCACCCGTACACCACTTAACCGGACACAGATCGTAGGCTTTTGGGGTGCCTGGGCCGGCTGGACGCTTGATGGCATGGATTCGTTCATCTATGCACTGGTGCTGGCGCCTGCGCTGACTGAACTGTTGCCGAAGTCCGGCTATGCTGCCACGCCCGCGAATGTGGGGCTGGCAGGGTCAATCCTGTTTGCGCTGTTCCTGGTGGGTTGGGGGCTGTCGTTCATCTGGGGTCCGCTTGCCGACCGCTTCGGGCGCACGAAGGTGCTCGCGGCGACTATCTTCACCTTCGCGATCTTCACCGGGCTTGCTGCGACTTCCCATACCGTTTGGGAGTTGGGTATCTATCGTTTTCTTGCGGGCGTGGGAATTGGCGGGGAGTGGGCGCTGGCCGGGACTTATGTGGCGGAAGCATGGCCGGAGGATCGACGCAAGATGGGTGCGGGCTATCTCCAGACGGGGTATTACGCGGGCTTCTTCATTGCTGCCGCACTCAACTACACGATCGGCGCAACCTTTGGCTGGCGCGCGATGTTTTTGGTCGGCATCGTGCCGGTGGTCGTATCTATTGTTGTGTTGCTGCGCGTGAAGGAAACCGAGAAGTGGCAGAAGGTTGAAGCGACTGTGGTGAAGCAGGCGAGTTCGCTGCGATCGATCTTCTCGGCGCAATACCGGCAACGCACGATTGTTGCGACGGTGTTGTTGACGGTTGCGATTATTGGGCTTTGGGCGGGCGCGGTGTATGAACCGTCGGCAGTGATTCAGCTTGCGACGAAGGCTGGCATGACGAAGGCGGATGCTTCCAGGACGGCTTCGATTGCGACGGGGTTGTTGTCGATCGGCACGATCATTGGCTGTCTCGCTTTGCCGCCAATGGCTGAGCGTATTGGGCGAAAACTGACGCTTGCGGTGTACTTCGTGGGTATGGCAGTGTCGATCGCACTGGCGTTTGGCTGGGCGTTTTATCTGGAGAACGGGCTTGTGCCGTTCATCGCACTGTTGGTGGTGCTTGGTTTCTTCGGCGGTAACTTCGCGTTGTTCAGCTTGTGGCTGCCGGAGCAGTTCGAGACACGCGTGCGTGCGACGGCATTTGCTTTTTGTACGTCGATAGGACGGTTCTTCGGGGCAATCGTGAACTTCGGGATTGGCGCGATGGTGCTGCACATGAAAACGCTAGGCGTGCCGATTGCGCTGACCGCGATTGCGTTTGTGATCGGGCTGGCGGTGATTCCGTTTGCGCCGGAAACTAAGGGGCAGGATTTACCGAGTTAAGGGGGATGGGGGATGGGGGTGCGGGATGGCGGGTTCGGGGGGGCGGTCTGGTTCAATGCCGGGTTGCACGGGTTCTGGCGTTCGCGGTCGGAGTCAATGCCGGGTTGCACGGGTTCTAGGTTAGCGGTCTGGTTCAATGCCGGGTTGCTGCTCTCCAGGTTTTCGCGAGTTTTATGTTGGCTAT
>NZ_CAXUPU020000053.1:0-37026 GCF_964252755.1 Caballeronia sp. LjRoot29
GTCATCAGAGAGTTGCAAGCATTGCCTTCGCGCGACCGTGCGGTAAGGTTGCCCACGCCATCCTTCGCAGCATGCCGAGGGGCACGCGTGCCGAGTGCGCTGTCCGTCTCGCGCCCTGGTAACTCGGGGTGCCCAATCATAGAGCACTGATTTCGGTCGACTCACTTTCCGTACTCTCCGAGGCCAGCGCGCTAAGGCATGGCGCGACGACGAGCGCGGCGCGCGAGCTGCACGGTGCGAGGGTGGCATTGCGTCACCGAAAACCCCTAAATCCTGACGGCCTTTTACTGCGGTGGACCGACATAAGTCGACTGCTATAGGACGACCTTTAGGCTCCCGAGCCAAACCGAGATGCAGGCTGCCAAAGCAAGATAGAGGCTGAATCCCCCTATCTTCGCCCAAAAGAATCTTCGATTTGCAAACAACTCGCATATTGCCCAGACGGCAAGTGGCATCAGCAACGTAAACATCGGGAGCGCAAACCTATTTTCGACTGCAGACGGGGCAAAGACTGCCGCCCAGCTCAAGGCGTACGTAGCACTTGTGAGCAGAAAAAAACCGCGGATAAGGTGTATCTTGCTGATGTCTTGTATTTTTCGATCAGAGCGCCAATCCGAAAGCATCATAAGCCATCCGCCCAAACCCCAAAAGATCGCCGTATGCGAAAACAAGAAAAGTACGGGACGGTAAAATACCGTGGTGTCATAGATGTAAGTGAATAAATAGTCGAAATCCAGCGCTCCGAAAATATGGAGAAACGCCGTCAGAATACCTTCTCGGGGATGTACAAGAAAATAGCTTTTGGTTCCGTCGGCAAGAGAAGCCCAAGGACTCATGTATGGCAGTGGGTGCCCTTCGCCCTGAATCATGAATGTCCCATACTTCAGATATCGTTGACCGAATGTCAACTGAATTCGCTGTAGGTCTACGGAAGGAAAGAAGGTAGCCTTGTGAAATGTATGCCAGTTGAGGGCGACCTGCGGTGCGACGGATATTAGAAATCCCACCAGAAATAAAACAAAAATGGTCGTTACTTTGAAAGCACGAGCATTCCTTAGATTAAAACTGATGTAGGCCAGAGCAGGCAATACGAACCCAAGGAAATGGATACTCGCGGGCCTCACTATTGTGGAAAAACCGGCTAGCAATCCTATAAGTAGGGAATGCAACACCAAAGCGCGCCAGCGCATGTGCTCGCCGCGCAGAAGCACGGTCGTCGCTACCGCGACCATGGCAAGTAGCACTATGACCGAAAATCCATCCGTGAGGACAATGCTCAAGCTCGGGTAAATCAACAGATTTAAGGTCAGACCAAGCATGAGCAGAGCGCCGATCCTATGGGACACATCAACATAGACGAGCCGAGATAACAGGGCTGCGAACGCTATGTACAGCAAGAACTGCGCAACGAAAATCAAAAGGTTGAAGTTGACGCCCAGATTGATCGAGAGATGTTGGAAGAGCGCCAAAAATGCCGGATATCCGTACGTCCGGAGTTCCGAAAATGGCGTGTTCCCTAGGCCAGAGTCGGCATAGACTTTCGACATTACTGTATAGGAAAGGGAATCACAGCATGGGGGATGCCCGACCTGGTAGATGTAGCATGCCGTCGCGAATCCGATCGCGAGCACCATGGCGAAACAAAGCAAACGCTTGTAAGGCACGGACTGGAGACTCCAAAGTTTGCGGACGCACAAGTGGATATTGATCGAAGCGCAAGAATTTTAGTGACGGCATTATATACATGCCTTGTTAGGGGGCAATGTCGAACAGTTCAAATTGTGGTAACCAATAGAGTATGGAGGCTGCCCGGAACTGCCCCAGGCCTCGCATAAAGTTGTGACCACTCGTCTCGCTTGGACCAAAGTCTCGATCTCGACTGCGTGCTCTCGAGTTACGTCGTCGCTGATCACCGTTGTCCCGAGGCGGTCAGACGTACTTATTTTGGAGACTCTCGTT
Source organism: Caballeronia sp. LjRoot29 (assembly GCF_964252755.1). Classification (NCBI taxonomy): domain Bacteria; kingdom Pseudomonadati; phylum Pseudomonadota; class Betaproteobacteria; order Burkholderiales; family Burkholderiaceae; genus Caballeronia; species Caballeronia sp. LjRoot29. Next base: position 1,960 of record NZ_CAXUPU020000053.1, read on the forward strand.
CTGGGCGTCGGCCATAGTAAGCGGCGCGCGACAAAAGAAATTCAGTTGCATTTCATGTGGTTCCGGAACCGTCCGGACCTCTGCGGAAAGCTGAAGGTTCAGGTAGGAGTGCCGTACCGTACTCACTGCTCAGGAGCGGCTGGAAATTATTTGCTGGCGTACAAAGGGTGTGTCATGCCGGATCGAGCCCCTGAAACCTCGTCTGTGTACGTAACGCGGAAATCTTCACGATTTTGGTCAGCTAACGACCGCCACCGCACCTGTGTGACGGTCGCTACAGAAGGCCTACGGGTCGGCAACCACCGGGGATTGCGTTACACTCCAACGTCTCTCAACGGGTGAAAACGATATCTACTCGAACTCCGGCATCGGCGCGCCAAGAGCGAGCACCGCAAGGATTAGCGATTAGCCGTTTCCACCTTGTGGTTTGCATCAAAAGGTTCAAACGGAGCTGTGAATATCAAAAGGGTGACCAATGCAGGTGGGATTTAAGAGAAATTCGTTTTTAGTGTGGGCTGTTATGCCGGCTATATTCACGGTATTGGTTATCTGGTATCAGTTCGGCTTTTCATTGGGGGCGATGCTTGAAGAATGGGATGTTCTCGCTCTGATCCAGAAGCATCCGGCATTCTGGAGTTCATTTCCGGGCCAATTGCTGTCTGATAAATTTGCAGCCCGTCCACTACAAACTCTTCCTCATTTCGTCGCTAACCTGATCAGTCCCGACTCGTTCGTTGGATTTCACGTAGTGTTAATGATTGCATGCCTCTTGCGCGTGATTGGAGCGGCATCGTTGGGAAATTTTTTGTTCCGTAACAAGGCATACGCGGCTGCGTTCGGCGTACTTTGCTTCGTGTTTCCCGCGGATACTCAGCAGTTCGAATTCAGGACGGTACATATTGTACTTGCAGTCGGAATGATGGTATTTTCCAGCGGATGTACCATCCAGGCCTTGTACGCGGAGACAGCGTGGAAGCGCTGGACGAGTTTGTTATCTGCAGTGATTTTTTCGTGCGTCGCCGTTCTTATTTATGAGCCTGTCATTTCCTTATATAGTCTCACGCCGTTATCTATTTTAGCACGCGAGGGTTTTCGGCGATCGTTTAGGCTGCTATTGCAACGTAAATTAATCATCGGTGCATGGTTAGCGGGCCCGTTCATTAATTCCGTCTACCTGTTCTACGCCATCGTTATTTTTAAGAGCTCGTATCAGGTAAGCGCCTCCAACGGTGGCATGGCAGACGCCGTTGCGCACAATTTTCATTATTTGATGGATTCCGGTGCATACCGCATATTTTATGACGCGTGGGCGTCCACTTGGTGGATTTTGACGGAGCAATTTGCGCACTATCGTTACGCAATGTTCATAGGCGCAGCGTTAGTTGGAAGTCTCATATTACTTACGGAAGGTTCGCGAACTGCGATATCACTCGCGCGAACTGCGCGGTTTTTGATTGCGGGTCTAATTCTGCTAATCGCTGGGTATTTACCTTTCATGGTTGCTGAGTCTCACATGGTGATTAATCAGCGGACATTCATCGCGGTGGCCCCCGGAGCCAGCCTGATAATCATTGCTTTTATCTCGTTTATTTTTCAACGCCAAAACGCCGTAGGCGCGGTTGTCGCCGCAGGCTTCATTTTCATGGGTTTTGTGCAACAGCTTTACCAATTCGATCGTTACACCCGTGACTACACCAACATTGTGTTGCCTTATACGTCGATGCTTGAAGACAAAACCGATCCGGCCAAGCGCGTACATCTCGTATTCGACCGAAGCGGAGTAGGGGGGCATTTAAACGGAATGTATTTTAGCAAAGTCGCTAACGCCGCGTCGGTCAGGCGACGGGAAGATGACGGTCTGTCGATCCTGTGCATGTACGGACAAAGCACGTCGGCATTGCCGCATTCAGCTTGCTCTTTAAAAAACGGAAAATGGATAGTGCGCAGCTTTGACGGAGTAGTGACAGACTATCCCGAAGCTGAAGTCCAGGTCATCACTATTGGCCCGGCGTTCGACTCATCGTACCGGTCACACAGAGCCTCGTGGAAAGACTTCGGTACGTTTGTCGAGGCCAAATCTCTGTTCGCAACGGGAGATCCGCACATTTACCAGTGCGAAGCGGACTCCATGTGGGGCTATTCGGGTTTTTGTCGCGGCGAGGGTTGGTCTGATGGAATATTTGACCATACTCAATTTCAGCATGTGAATTATTTCGTGGCAACGGCGCGGGACAGTTCCCTGATGTTTCCGCTGTCCCCACTAAATAAGCCCTACGTTCTCCGAGCTGCGATTTTCGGCGGTTTCAGACCTGATTTTTTATCGCAAATCAAGCTAACCATTAACGATCACGAAGTGCCGATCAACGTTATTGATGGCCAGTTTCTAGAGGCAGAAATATCTTCTTCTCTTCTCAAGGCCGGGCAAAATGAAATTCGCTTTTTAAATGTTATTTCGCCGAAAGGCCAAACAGCAATGGCGCTTTCAAAAATTATTCTTGCTCCGACAGACAGCCAACAACTACTAACAAAGGCCGCAAAAAATCGCGCCCCGATGATTCGTCTCGATCAATGGCAGTTATTCAACAGTGATGAAATTCGCCCGATGCTGCGATACGGTTTCTCAGCGACAGAAACAAAAGGCACCTGGACGGACGGAAAGTCTGCCGAGATAGCATTTAGACTTCCTATCGGAACAAAAGCGGGAACATTTGTGGCCGAAGCTATCCCTTTTTTCAACGACTCTCACTCCCGCCTCGACGTCGCGATTTCGATCAACGGCCAAAGCGCGTCAAGCAAGATTTTGACTGCGCCCGCAAAACCCGAACAACTAAACGTCCCGTTTACATTGTCAGATAAAGATGCAGACGGTCCGGTAGTTGTAACCATTACTTTTAACCAGACTGCCAAGCCAAGCCCGCAGGACCAAAGGGATCTGGCCCTTTATTTTTTCCGGTTCAAGGTGGCAGAATGACTTTCGCCCCTTACTGCAAAAGCTGAGGGTCAATTTATGCTGGCCTGTGAACGATTCGACTGCATGCCATACGCTACACCATTGGGCGTTGCGGTCGCAGGGAGAAAGGGCGCTAGCATGGGGCGATTACAGACATCCAAATCGCCGACTAGCCAGCCCTCGTTGCATAGAGCAGCTTGTTGCGCCTTGGCTACCAGCCTGAACTAAACCCGCCGTCATCAATTAGGCTTATAAGGTACTTACCATACCCGGACTTCGCCAGAGGCTTAGCGAGCGCTTCGAGTTGCGAAGTGCAGATCCACCGCTGACGCCAGGCGATTTCTTCAGGGCAGGAAATCTTGAAGCCTTGTCGATGCTCGATAGTTGAAATGAAATGGGACGCCTCAAGCATTGAGTCGTGTGTGCCCGTATCCAGCCATGCAAAACCGCGCCCTAATACTTGTACCGCGAGTCGATCCTGCCCGAGGTAGTGGCGGTTAATGTCGGTAATCTCAAGCTCCCCGCGCGCTGAGGGTTTGACCGTTTTAGCGACTTCGACTACATCACCGTCGTAGAAATAGAGTCCGGTGACCGCATAGCGTGATCGCGGTTGTGTCGGCTTTTCTTCAATGCTAATTGCTTTTCCGTCGACGTCGAATTGAACGACGCCGTATCTTTCGGGATCATTCACGCGATAAGCGAAAACACTCGCTGCGTTTTTACGCTGATCAGCGTCCTGAAAAATCACCCTCAAGTTGTGACCGAAGAATATGTTATCACCCAGAATCAGGGCATTAGGGGCGCCATCCAGAAAGCGCTCACCAATAATAAAAGCTTGGGCCAGTCCATCCGGTGACGGCTGAATTGCGTACGAAAGGCGAATCCCCCACTGACTGCCGTCCCCAAGCAATTCTTCAAAACGCGGAGTATCTCGCGGCGTGGAGATAATCAGAATTTCTTTTATCCCCGCGAGCATGAGAGTAGACAAGGGATAATAAATCATCGGCTTGTCGTACACCGGCAGCAACTGCTTCGATACAGCCAGTGTTGCTGGATGCAGCCGGGTTCCTGATCCTCCGGCGAGAATAATGCCTTTGCGGTTCATTGGCCCACCTCGTAGTTACGATCAATCCATTCGCGGTAAGCGCCGCTCTGGACATGCAAGACCCACTGCTTATGTTTGAGATACCACTCAATCGTCTTGCGGATGCCAGTTGCGAACGTTTCCGAAGGCCTCCATCCGAGCTCCGACTCGATCTTGCGCGCGTCGATAGCGTACCGGCGATCATGGCCCGGCCGATCTTTCACAAAACTGATTAGTCGTTCGTAAGGACCGTCGCTGTCGGGTGCGAGTTCATCCAGTAGCCGGCAGATCGTGCGAACCACGTCGATATTCGACATCTCGTTCCAGCCGCCCACGTTATAGGTCTCTCCGACGCGACCTTTCTCGAGAACCGAACGTATAGCGCTGCAATGATCACCTACGAAGAGCCAGTCCCTGACGTTCGCTCCGTCGCCATAAATTGGCAAAGGCTTTCCCGCAAGTGCATTTACTACAACAAGCGGAACAAGTTTCTCTGGGAATTGGAAAGGACCGTAGTTGTTCGAGCAATTGGTTGTGAGAACTGGCATACCAAAGGTGTGGTGCCAAGCTCTCACCAGGTGGTCGCTTGCCGCTTTGCTTGCGGAGTATGGACTGTTTGGTTCAAACGCCTTTGTTTCCGCGAAAGGCGGATCCTCCGGAGCGAGCGATCCATAAACTTCGTCAGTAGAAACGTGAAGAAAACGAAAATCCGATTTTTCCGCGTCGTCTAGTTTGTTCCAGAATAATCGAGCTTCTTCAAGGAGGCTGAAAGTCCCGTTGACATTGGTGGTGATGAATGCGCCGGGGCCGTGAATTGATCGATCCACGTGACTTTCGGCAGCAAAGTGAACCACAGCCCGAGGCTTATATGTGGCGTAGAGTTGGCTCAGCAAAGGACGGTCGTTAATGTCGCCCTTTACAAAAATATGCCTGCTATCACCTTGCAGCGAGACAAGGCTTTCGCGGTTGCCTGCGTAGGTGAGCGCGTCCAAATTAATAACCGGCTCGGCCGACGCTGCCAGCCAATCTAGTACGAAATTGGCGCCGATAAAGCCGGCCGCGCCCGTGACTAACAACATAGATTCCACTCCTCAATTCACCGGATAGCTTGAGCGTTGATTTGGCGCTAATTACCTAAGCTCTGTTGTGCGTCCAAAAATGCATCAGCAGGCGCACCTTACCTTAACCGTTATTTTTCAGACGATTGGTCGTCTCAAGTATTATTTTGCTCATCACGTAGGTTAGCGGCAGCATGCACGCCGTTACAAACAGCGGTGCGTATACGGAACTCAGATGAGCATTCTTGACTAGTAAGCCCAGCAACAAAGCGGATGCACCGTACTGCACCAGATACACGAACGGATACGAGAAAGCGCCTTTCCACGACAGTGGCACCTTGAATACGAAGGTCGCATTAAACCAGTACGCAAAAATAATTCCACTGCAATAAGCAATGAAATATGCGATCTGATAGTGAATGATTCTGCTGAGGCCTAAATAAACAACGTACGTGAAAGCTGTATTCGAAAAGCCGCCAATCAGGAAGCGCACCCACCGGTGCGCTTTATTTTGGAAAAATTCCGATATCACACGTTTTCCTGGTTGCGGGCGATTTTTACGAATTCCGCGTACTCGCCAATATAGTCGCTGGCGTCATAATAATCGGATGTGAATACAAGCAGCACCGCGTCGCGCGAGTACTTGTATTGAGTGCCCCAGGTCATAGGAGGAAGATAAAGCCCTATTTCCGGAGAATCAAGCGATATTTCCTTACGCGAAATGCTGTCATCGACGACCGCCGTGCAACTGCCCTTAACGCAGATAAGAAACTGATGACATCTGAGATGAGCGTGTTCACCTCGTTTCTTCTCTTCCGGCACGTTGAATACAAGAAAATACCGCTTGGGTTGAAACGGGACGTCTTGCAAAAACTCGCCAACGGACAGATCGCCACGAGCATCGCTGAAACGCTTGAATCGGTGCAAGGTAACGTCGCCAACGCCAACGCCAACGCGTGATGACGTCTCTGGATCAGCTGGCAAGTCGGAACGCGTGCTTGAGCTAACAGTAGCGGGATCGGCCCCATCGCCCACAAAGCCGGCCACGCGAGCGGGCGACCCCATGACGATTGCGTAGGGAGGCACCGATTTGGTTACAACCGCGCCCGCGCCCACCATGGCGCCCGTTCCGATGGTGATTCCCGGAAGCAGCACCGCACCTCCGCCAATCGACGCGCCTTTCTCGATCCGCGTTTGAGCGAATGTGTCCGGATACATCTTCGATCTCGGAAACTTGTCGTTCGTAAAGGTAACGTTGGGTCCAATAAACACGTCATCCGCTATGTGAATCCCATCCCAAAGGTAAACGCCTGACTTTACGGTTACTCTGTCGCCGATAACGACGTCATTTTCCACGAGACAATGGGAGCAGAGGTTCACGTCGCTACCGATTTTTGCACCAGGGAGTACCACCACGTACTGCCAGACCCGCGTTCCATCACCTATGGAGAGCGATTTAACATCAGCGGTATCGTGAATGAAGGCGGAATTAGACATTCGTAGCTCCGTCGTTCTGCAATTTCATGGACACAATGGCAAGTGGACGTTGTTTGCTGTTCTCGTAAGCACGCCACGCGTATGTTCCGACTAGCCCTAGCCCCAACAAATTGAGGGCGCCCAGCATCAGCACGACTACCATGGTTGCGGCATATCCAGGCAAGGTTATGACGCCCGCAATGCGGGCTACCAGAATCATCAAACCCAGCAGGATGGAAACGAAGGAGCCGGTCGCCCCAAGCCGTATCAAAAGCCGAATTGGGTAGTCGGTAAAGGCAAAGATGCTGTCCATCATGTAATCGATTTTCTTACGAAGCGTCCATGCTGATACCCCTTCTTGCCTCTGTTGCCGCTCGTAGCCGCACAACTTGCGCCGAAAACCCAGCCAGAAAATAAGCGCAATGAGTGAAGAACGCGATTCCTCAAGTTTAAGCAGTTGGTCCCGGAAAACCCGGTTGCAGCCGAATACGTCAACCCCGCCTTCGGGCATATCGTGAACCACGAGTCGACGGTAAAGATTCCAGAATACGCCCGAAGCCAGGCGGGTATGCAGAGGATCTTTTCGGCTGTCGCGAGTCCCGATAACCACGTCGCACTCGTCTGCGGCGAGCGCGCTGAAGAACGCAATCATGAGTTCCGGAGGCTCCTGGAGATCCGCCGCCATCACGCCAAAGTATTCGCCCCTTGCCGCAGCAAGCCCCGTGCGTATCGCGGGAAACGAGCCGAAGTTGCGCGAATGCACGAGAATCTGCACCGGGAAATCTAGCGTAGCGGACGCGTTCCTTAGCAATTCGAATGAACGGTCGGGGCTGCCATCCACCACGAGCACCGCTTCCATTTCTCCCTTCAATTCCTTGCTCATCGAGCCTAAAGCCTCGACCAGGCGGGGGACCGAAGCCTCGTTCTTGTAGACCGGGATGACCACTGAGAATTTCATGCGCGCCAACCGTTCACGGCAGCAACGACACCGCTGACCTCGGCGTCGGTCATTTCCGGATAGCACGGAAGCGTCAGAATTTCCTGCGCCAACCGGTCCGTATTGGCAAGCTGAACGCCGGAGAAACGCTCTCCGAAGACGGGTTGCCGGTAATCGGGAATTGGGTAATGCACATCAGAGGCAATGTTCAATGTCCGCAAATGCTCGCGCAGCGCATCTCGGTGGGCGGTGCGGACCACATAGAGATGGGCAACATAGTTGAAAGCGCCTTCTTTCGGTAGCGCGATGCCCGCATGTTTGATCTGTGAGCTGTAGTAAGCCGCGATTTCTCGCCGCCGACCATTTGCTTCGTCGAGACCAGGAAGGAACTCAGAAAGAATGGCGGCCTGCATTTCATCGAGGCGGCTATTGCGACCGCCGGCGACCTTGACGGTGTACTTCGATGCCCAGCCATACTGACGCAAAGCCAGAACTTTGTCAGCGAGCTCGTCTTTATTTGTGACCACGGCGCCGCCGTCGCCCAATGCGCCGAGATTCTTGGTCGGATAAAAGCTGAAGCTTGATATGTCGCCAAATGAACCCACTCGCTTCCCGCCGACTGCAGCGCCATGCGCTTGAGCACAATCTTCGATCAAAGGGACGTTGCGAGCGGCACAAAGGGCGGCAATCTCGGCGATCTCAGGAATCGCCAGCCCATAGAGATGAGTGACCACTACGGCCTTGACGCCGGCTTCTATTGCAACGCGAACGTCCGCGAGGGTTGTGACATGAGTATCGATATCTACATCGATGTAGTGGGGCTCAGCACCAATCGCAAGCAGGGCGGTGGTCGTATAGGCACCCGCGTTCGCAACCGTGGCGACCCGATCGCCCGAATCTATGCCCAGCGCTTTCAGGGCAAGCTCAATAGCCTCAGTCCCGTTTGCGACACCCACACAATGGCGCGCACCCAGGTAAGCCGCGAATTGTTGCTCAAATCGCTTGACCTCGGGACCCAACACCAACCAACCGCTCGCGATGACGCGGTCAACGGCGGCCTTGATGCTTTCCTGGTAGACAGCGATCCTGGCCGAGAGATTATTCAGTTGTTGCATTAACGAGTCCCATCGGGAAGTTTCAGGGCCGCCCCATTTGGCGGAGCGAATGGTATTGCGCATTTTATCGCGAACCCGTGGCAGGTTGCCGTGAACGTCAGATCTAATGGATTACCAGTAGGTCTCGACACCCTGCACATGTCAGATCAACCGAGTTCGAAAGGAGGTTGAGACTACATCGAATGGCAAATTGAACAACGTGCATCTGGATAAGTCAGGCGGTTCTCCGGGAGTCGTGTTGCTCCCGGCCCACCTTACTTGACCTCCACGATCTCCACCTTGCGCATGAATACCGCTAGTTTTCGGTCATCGCTGCCGTTACCAAGCTGCTGCGGCGATATCGCCTCGGGGAAATGGAAGTTCACTACGATCTGCCCATTTCCTGCTTTAATTGCCTCAGCGGGAACGCGAATCTGTTCAGCCACGGGGGACCCGTCCGAGAACGTCCAGGTTGCCGCGGAAGCATCGTTCACCGTGACATTGGCCACCTGCTTCGGATGGGCCGCCGTGACGTATGGATTGAGATAGAAAGTGAGCAGCAGGGAATTCGATTCGGCCTTACCAACGTATAAACGCAAGCTCACGTCCTTCCCGTCGGTCCAACGGCCAGTAGGTTCGGAGAATGACCAGTTGTTCAATATCACCTCATCCGGTTTACCGCTCAACCCCAATTCGATGGTCTCGGGAAACGGCGAGTTCAAGCTCCGCACCAGGGACTCGGCGTCGCATGCGGACGTGCATCCGTCCCAGCCTGGTGCAATCACACGGTATCCATCGACTACGCTTTTCAGTCCGCCCGTGTATGCGTCGAGTACTTCGGGCCACAATCCGTCGCGAAGAACAATATAAAGCGTGTCACTCCGGTAGCTGCTTTTCGCGACTGTCTGCCTCATCTCATCCTGAAGCGCGGCCAGCTTTACTGGATCGATGCGCGCGATGCTTCCGCCGTTAATCGGAATGTGGTGTTGGGATGCGTACAGCAAAATCGAACCAACATCTTGCGTATCTTCCGTGGGGTAAATAAGAGCAATGTGTTTGTATTTCTTGGCGGCTTCGTCCCAGAATCCCGCTTTAAGCTGCGACGAATACGGCCGGTTCCAACCTGCCTGAAGTACGTTGGACGCCTTCGTCATGTCGTAAGCCTGAAGCACCAGGATGGCAAAAAGAACGAACGAAACGGCGTGTTTGTCGGTTCTGGTCTGAGAGAAAAGAACCGCGAAGATCGCGAGTTCGATCATATAGACAACAGGCCAGCCAAAGCGGCCCGAGACGCGAAACGTCGACGATACCTTGTGTACCAGACCCGGCAGCCGATAATGGAACAACTCGTACGGTCCGAGCGCAACATGATCGGAAAGGGCATACACCATCAGCAGCACGGCCAGGATCGCAAGCGGGGCGACCACCCGACGATTGATGTCGACCGGTCTGCGTCGTACAGCCAGAATGACCAGCGTAATGACCGCCAACAGCAAAACCCCGGCACCAAGATACGCGAAGCCTTCATAGTCCCCGTTTCGATAAGGATCGGAATAGAACGATGACCAGATCGTCGAGGGATCGAAGAGCGCCAACAGATTCATGCGAAAATAGCCGAATCCCCCCGCGCTGACACCGGTCGAAATGAAATAGCCTGCGAAGGTCATCACCGCACCAAGACAGATGATGGCTACCGCTACCTCGATGGCTAGCTGTCGCGCTGACGCAGTTTTGAGAGCGAAGCGGCGAATTACATCGGTTAGCCAGATGGCGATCACCATCGCAGTGAGATACGCATGGATCAGCGACGCCACGCAAAGCAGAGCTGTCCACAATGTGATCTTGCGCCGGTCATGCATGAATACGCAAAGCGCCGCGAGAATCAGCCAGTGGCCAATAAGGGCTTCATGCCCGGAAAGCCGCCACAGCATGGGCGGCGAGAGGACAAAGAGACCGGTCGCGAACACACGATGCAGGTTGTCGCGCGTAAAACGACTGACCAACTGCCAGGCGAAGACCGCTTGCAGAATGAAGCAGCTCAGTATCCAGAGGCCAAAATATTGAAACTGGGCCGGAAGAAGACTGCTGAATGGCTTGAACAGAAAGGCAAACAGTGGAATGGAGTCGGTGAACACTATCGAACTACTAAGTGTTTCCCCATAGGCCCAACTGCGGCCAAATGGCCACTGAAAAAACGGCGCGGCGCGAAAGAAATTCCAACCGACGTAATGTTGAACCGGATCCCCGTTCGAAACCAGAATCCAATCAAGGTTTGTCGGGATCGCAATTCTCCCTCCGGTAAATGCCCAGAAGAACAAGATTCCAATGATCGCGGGAATACCGAAATCAACCATGGCGCGACTAGATCTGTTCTGTAGGTTTTGTCTTTCCATAACTTCGGTAAGTTTTGCGTAGGGGCTAAGCTTCAGCCGGCCAGGGCCAAAGCCCGGGCCAAAATATCGCAGCTTATCTGCGGGAAAATATCTGCGGGAAAAGCACGCCACTGTACCCGCGGCACTCCTGTTGCGCAAACTGTGCCGCGAGCAAGGGGCAGCGCGCCATGCTTTACAATTACGGCAATATCAAATCGCCGGCCAATGCTGGCTGACCAGGGATCCAATGCAGCTAGTCAGAAATATTCTAGGTAACCATGTTGTACGGATGTTTCTGCGATACGTCGCCGTTGGCGGCGGGACTTTCCTTGTCGATCTTTGCTGCTTTCTACTGTTGGTCAAACAGGCCGGATTTACTCCTGAGGTTGCCCAAGCCTTCAGCCGGACAATAGGAGCCGCAGCCGGATTCTTCGGTCACAAGTATTTTTCGTTCGCGCAGCCGGGAACTGAGCGCTCCGCAGGGCGTTCGTCGTCGGTTCAGGTAGTGGGCTACATATGCATCATGGTTGCGGGCATTGTTCTTTCGCCATTCGTCATCTGGTTCATGCTGCGCATTGTTCAGCCTCATCTGGTCCTGGCAAAGGTCCTCACGGAGGCAGTCATGGTATGCATCAATTTTGTATTGATGAAGGCGCTGTTTAGCGGTCTGTCGAAAAGCCAAACTCACATCTCATGAAAATTCACGCTCGTCCTTTTCTTTCCATCGTCGTTCCCGCGTACAACGAAGCCGAAAATCTTCCGACTGCGGTCGCGACGCTGCTGGCACAGGCGAGCCCGCACTGTGACGCGGTGGAAATTATCGTCGTCAATGACGGGTCGAAAGATGCGACCGCCGCGGTCATGAATACGCTTCAGGCCCAGTACACCCAGCTGCGGTGTATCAACTTCGCACGCAACTTCGGCAAGGAAGCGGCGCTGGAAGCCGGGCTCGAGCACGCAAAAGGTGATGCTGTTCTGTTCATCGACGCCGACTTGCAGCATCCTCCGTCGCTCATGCCGGAAATGATCGAAGCGTGGTGCAAGGGCGCAGATGTCGTCAATGCCAAAAAACGTGATCGCGGTGAAGAGAGTGCGGCATACGGCTTTGCATCGAAGCTGTTCTATCGACTATTTTCGCGCGCAACCGGCGTCGATTTTCGTGGCGCAAGTGACTATAAGTTGATCGACCGCCAGGTCGTCGAGGCGATCAAGCAATGCCGCGAACGAGATCGTTTCTTTCGCGGCCTGGTGGCATGGGTCGGATTTCGCCAGGTCGATGTTCTATTCGATGTTCAACCCCGCGTTGCCGGCGAGTCGACATGGTCAACGTATGGACTGATTCGCTATTCGATTAGCAATCTCCTGGCGTTTTCGTCGCTGCCGCTGACGTTTATCGCCATCGCTGGATTGGTGATGTCGCTAGTGAGCGTGGTCCTTTGCGCTGAGACGCTCCTACGTTATCTGCTGGGCGCGTCGCTGAGTGGATTCACAACAGTGATCATCTCCCAGACCGCGTTTAGCGCAGTCATCTTACTGGCAGTCGGGGTGCTCGCGATCTACGTAGGCCGTATGTACGATGAGCAGAAGGGCCGCCCCTTGTACATCGTGCGGCAGGATTCTGTGCGTGACAGGGAGGGCTCTCGCGCTCAGGTTTCCGAACAAACGCACAGCCCGGCGCAAGCGATCGAACCAGACTAAATCCTGTTGTGTGATGATCCTTCACGACGCAGGATAGGGCGCGCGGGCGCTCAAATGATCGAGCCCTTTCTGTTGCCGCCAGACTTTGCTATTTGCCAGTAAGCCGGCGATACAGGTCGACGTACTTATCGACCATCCGGTCGGCGGTGAACAGAGATTGGAAGCGCGATTCGGCGGCTTTCCCGAGCGTACGGGCAAGCTCCTCGTCGTTCCACAACTTCTCCATCGCCTCTTTCAAAGCCCCCGGATCACTAGCCGGCACCACCAGCCCCGTCTCTCCATCCACGTTCACATACGAAGTACCGGTGCCGATCTCTGTCGATATCATTGCTTTTCCGAACATCGCCGCTTCCAGCAACGAGATCCCGAACGCCTCGGACCGCAAATGCGATGGAAACGTCAGTGCGTGACAGAGCGTGAGCAGGGCGATCTTGTCGTCGTCCCCGACCGGCCCGACAAAATCCACGTTGCTTAATTTCAACCGTTCGGCTTGCGCCCGCAGCTCCCGTTCGACCGGCCCCGAACCAATGATCACCGCCCGGAATTCCGTCCCTTGAAGCGCATCGAGCAGGATATGCAGACCCTTGTAATACCGGAGATTCCCCACAAACAGAAAAAACTTCGGCCCGGCGCGCTCGCGCCAGTACCGTAACTTTTCCGCCGTGGGCGTGGCGTACGACCCCTCGTCCAGCCCGATCGGAATCACTTCGACCTTATCGCGATATCGCTGCAACACCTCGCTCGTCGCCAGATAATTGGGCGACGTTGCCACGATCTTGTCGACGCTTGCGAGAAACCGGTTGCGCAGCGGCTTATAGAACTGGAGCAACACTTTCTGCCGCACGATATCCGAGTGATACGTCACGACAGACGGTTTATGCATGCGCGTTGCGAAATGCACGACGTCGGCAAACGGCCATGGGAAATGGTAGTGAATTAGATCGGCGTGTTCGGCGTGTTCGCGGAACCGCCCAAACGCCGAAAGCGAAAAGCCCGACGACGCAATTTCCAGGTCCATCTTCGCGCGATGATGCACATGGTCCTCGAAGTCCACGGTGCTTGTGTCGTGGCTCACCGTGAGCACTTCACTCGTCACACCACGGAGGGCCGCGCCGGAGCAGATCTGGCTGATCAGTTCCTGAACGCCGCCCATAGTGTCGGGCTTATAAGTTTTATAGAAATGTAAAACGCGCATAGATCCTGTTGATGGTGCTGGGCGGGAGTCGCCTGGTCGCGACGAAGCGAGCGACGCCGCTGTCGCGAAGCCAGCATTAACCAAGCACCGCCGCTTTTGGGTGTGTCAAGCAGCAGCGGCTAACCCAATCGCGCAAAAGACAATCAGGCCGGCACGCGCCCATAAACGTCTTCGAAGCGAACAATATCGTCCTCGCCGAGATACTCGCCACATTGCACTTCGATCAACACAAGATCCATCACGCCCGGGTTGATGAGACGGTGCTTGTGTCCCGCGGGAATGTAGGTGGACTCGTTCGGCTGAAGCGAGATGACCTGCTCGCCGTTGACAATGTCTGCGCAACCGCTGACCACGATCCAGTGCTCGCTGCGATGATGGTGCATCTGCAACGAAAGCTGCGCGTTCGGCTTCACCACAATGCGCTTCATCTTGAAGCGATCGCCTTCCTCGAGCACCGTGTACGTGCCCCACGGACGATGTACGGTCCGGTGCAACCGGTACGCATCGTGATTGACCTTCTTGAGCTTGGCGACGATCTGCTTCACGTCCTGCGCGCGCTCACGCGTGGCAATCAGCAGCGCGTCGGCGGTATCCACCACGATCAGGTCCTGCACGCCCACGGCACCAATCATTCGGCCGTCTTCGCTGCGGATAAAGCAGTTGTCGACCTCGTACAGCTCGGCTTCACCATGAATGCGGTTACCACGCGCGTCGGGTGCGGTCAGTTCGCTGATGGACAGCCACGAACCAATGTCGCTCCAGCCCATCTCGCACGGCACCACATTGACGTTGTCCGAGCGCTCCATCACGGCATAGTCGATGGAAATGTCTTCAGCACGAGCGAATTGCGCGCCATCGAGTTCGACGGTGTAACCATCCTTCGAGGTACTGCGCTTTGCATCGATAACAGCGGCAATAGCCGGCTCCAGGACGGTCGGCGCGTACTTCCCGAGTTCCGCAAGCATGGTCTCGGCGGTGAAGCAGAACATGCCTCCGTTCCACAAATGCCGGCCGCCGGCCACGAGTTCTTCGGCCACTGACAGCTGCGGCTTTTCAACGAAGCGCACGACTTTATGCACGGCATCCGCGCCCGGCAGCGGCTTGCTTTCGAATTCGATGTAACCGTAGCCCGTTTCCGGCTTGGTCGGCCGAATGCCGAACGTGATAATCCGGCCTTCCTGCGCCGCACGCGCGGCGTGCTGGACAGCAACGCCGAAAGCGACTTCGTCTTCCACGAGATGGTCGGCGGGCATCACGAGCATGATCGCGTCAGCGCCATGCTGCTGGCGCACGACTTCCGCCGCCACGGCGATAGCCGCCGCGGTATTGCGCGCAGACGGTTCCAGGATGAAGCCAAGCTGGCTGATGTTGGAGTCGGCTTCGACGCACTCGTCTTTCGTCAGGAAATACGTCTCGCGATTCGTAACGATGACCACTTCGTCGACATTCGCCACATGCGACGCGCGTAAAAATGTCTTTTGCAGCAAGCTCTGCCCATCGGCCAGTTTCAACAGCGGCTTAGGGAAGGCTTCGCGGGACACCGGCCACAGGCGGGTGCCCGCGCCCCCACAAATAATGACGGGAATGATGTTCATTGAACGGCTCGAAAATGACTGAATTTGGGCAGCGAAGCCGCGATTTTAGCGGATTTCGAGACGCGGGTACCCTGTTTCGGAACATCTCGTTACCGATGTTGCAGCAAACGAACCCGCCGCGGCTCGCCTCGAGACGAGGGTTTTGTTATCGTCTAGAGGTCGCTTCTGTCGCTTGCTGCACAAGCTTTGAAAAGGGGCGATGTGTTAAATTCCGTGGCTGCGGCCGAGGTTCGTAAAGCACGCCTTGCCGCTGCACAGACAGCAGCTTCAGCAGGAAAATCTGTCCAATCGATCAGGAAAATAGGATAGATATATCGTGTGCGTCCATGTCATCGGGACTGAGGAGTTTTCCGTTTGACGGACATGAGCGGGGCGAGCACGTGTCCGTTAAGGCCATGTCTACTGCGGCTTTCGCTAAAGCAGCTTCATCCCGGCGGTAAGAGCCGGACCATATTCGAATGCAAGGTCGATGACGCGCTATTTCGCCATCGAGAACTTCGTTTTGCTTTTTGTTTGTTCACTACACCAACTAAACGCTAACGCATGAAACTGCTCTTCGATCTCAACTCACTTCGTCCACCTAGGAGCGGCGTCGGCTATTACACGCAGCATCTGCTGGAAGGGTTGCGCGATGAGCCGGATGTGCAGGCGCTGGCGGGCTGGGTGGGCGCGGAGCGTTTCGAAGGCGAGCGTCTGCTTGCGCTGATCAACCAGGACGTCGCGTTGCGCAAGGGCGTGCAGTTCACCGACGGTATCGCGGCGAAGGTGCTGCAGAAGGCCCGCAGCGTTCCAGGGCTGTATCGCGGCAGGACGATCGTACGGGCGGTCAAGTCGCGTGAAGTGCGCGCGGAGTTCGCCCGGAAAGGCTATATCTACCATGAGACCAACTTCGTGGCGTCGCGCTATAAAGGTCCGATGGTAGTGACCATTCACGATCTGTCGCACAGGCGGCATCCGGAATTTCATCCGCGAGTTGCTGTGGAATATCTCGACCGCGAGATACCGAAGACGCTGCGGCAAGCGCAAGTTGTGGTTGCCGACAGTCATCACACGAAGAACGATATCGTCGATATTTACGGCGTACCTGAGTCGAAGGTCGTCACCATTCATTTGGGCGTGGAAGCGGCATTTCAGCCTTATTCAGCGGAATCGTGCGCCGAGGCGCTCGCTGATCTCGGCTTGAAGTATCGCGGCTTCGTGCTGTCCGTTTGCACACTGCAGCCCCGCAAAAACCTGCAACGGCTGGTCGAAGCGTTTGCACGGCTGCCCGCGGAGATGCGCAGCGCTTTTCCGCTCGTGCTGATCGGCGCGGATGGATGGAAGAATTCCGCGCTGATGCGCGTGATTGAACCGCTGGCGCGTGATGGCCAAGCCGTAGTGCCCGGATACGTGCCACGGGAAAATCTACTGAAGCTATATGCATCAGCGGCATTATTTGCCTATCCGTCGTTATTCGAGGGATTTGGTTTGCCCGTCGCCGAAGCCATGGCGAGCGGGGTGCCTGTGCTGACATCGAACCTGACTTCGTTGCCGGAAGTGTCAGCAGGGGCAACGTGGGAGGTGGATCCGTATTCAATCGATGACATCGCGGCTGGCATGGAGCGCCTGCTCGGCGATCCGACTTTGCGCGACGAACTCATCGCCAAGGGTTTGCTGCGCGCCGCCGATCTGACCTGGGAGTCGACGGTCGCCCAGACGTGCGCGGTGTATCGCGGATTGTCGGCATGATGCTGCGGAGATCGCTGTCATGCGAGTAATCGTCACCGGGGCCAACGGTTTTGTGGGGCGCGCGACCTGCGCAGCACTCTGCGATGCGGGTCACGAGGTGACCGCGCTCGTACGCCGGCCGGGCGGCTGTGGGCCACGCGTGCACGAACAAGTGATCGCCGACGATAACTTCGCAAGTCTCACCCCTTTGCCCGCTGCCGACGTACTCATTCATCTTGCCGCGCGGGTCCATGTGATGAAGGACAATGCCCGTGATCCTCTTGGCGAATATCGCACGGTCAATGTGGAAGGCTCGCTGAACGTGGCGCGCGCGGCATTGCGCGCGGGCGTGAAGCGACTGGTTTATATCAGCAGCATCAAGGCGTTGGGCGAGGCGGAGCCGGGCCGGCCGTGGCGCGAAGATGATCCGCCAGCCCCCGCAGATCCTTACGGGATCACGAAGCTCGAGGCTGAACGGAGGCTTGCGGGCTTCGGACGAGAGCAGGGTGTTGAGATTGTGGTGGTGCGCCCACCGCTGGTCTACGGTCCGGGCGTACGGGCTAACTTTGAACAACTGATGCGAGCGGTGGAGCGTGGTATTCCTTTGCCGCTCGGGGCTGTTGATGCGCGTCGCAGCATGGTCTATGTGGGCAATCTTGCCGATGCCATCCGTCTCTTGGCAACGCGCTCCGAGCTGACGAACGGCGTGTTTCACGTCACCGATGGCGACGATCTCAGCGTCGCGCAGATGATTCGGGCGTTAGCCAAAGCCTTTAATAAACCCGCACGGTTGCTGCCCGTACCCGTTTCATGGTTGCGTGCGGTGGGCGCGCTGACGGGGCGCACGGCCCAGGTCGACCGGCTGACAAGTCCGCTGCGCATGGACAGCACGCGCCTGCGGATTGATCTCGGATGGACCCCGCCCACAACCGTGGCCGATAGTCTGGCCCGGACGGTGCGTGCCTTTCGGGAGGCGCGTGGGTGATATCGCTGACGCCAATATCCATGCTCGTATTCTTCGCGGCTGGAATCGCATGCGTGGTGAGTGTGGGCATCTTGCTCTTGCTGTTGCGTACGGGCTGGGCCTGGGACATAGCAGTTGATGTCCCAAACCACCGGTCGCTGCATGTGCGTCCGGTGCCGCGTGTGGGCGGGTGGGGTGTGATACCAGCTACGATGCTCGCCGTCGCGCTGTGCGTACCATCCTTTGGCTGGATTGCGCTCGGGGCAATGCTGCTGGCCATCGTGTCCCAAATCGATGACCGGCGGGGTCTGCCGGCCCGTGTACGCTTCGTGGCGCACCTGATCATGGTGGCCGCGGCCATCGCGTGGAGCTCAGTGAGCGTTACCTGGTGGTTTGCCCTGCTCGCCGTGGTGGCGCTCGTCTGGGTCGTCAATCTTTACAATTTCATGGACGGTTCTGACGGCCTTGCAGGCGGCATGGCCGTGTTCGGTTTCGGCTTTTACACTGTTGCGGCGCTTGTCTTGCAGCCAACCTTGGCGGTGGCGGCTGCTGCGATAGCCGGCGCGGGATTTGGCTTCTTGATTTTTAACCATCATCCGGCCAAGATATTCCTCGGCGACGCAGGTTCTATTCCGCTAGGGTTTCTGGCGGGGGTGCTGGGCTTCTGGGGTTGGCAGCACGGCGTCTGGCCGATCTGGTTCCCCGCGCTTGTCTTTGCGCCTTTCGTCGCCGATGCCACCGTAACCTTGGCGCGTCGTCTTGCGCGGGGCGAGAAAGTATGGCTCGCGCATCGCGAGCATTATTATCAGCGTTTGGTGAGACTGACTGAAAGCCACGTCCGCGTGGCTATGGCGTATTACTTGCTCATGTTGGGGAGCGGTTGCGTTGCGCTTCTAGCACTTCGCGTGCCGCCCACGGTCCAATGGACCTTGTTCGGGGCTTGGTACGTTGTGCTGGCCTTGGTCGGCCGGCAGATCGACCGCCGTTGGCGGCAATTCATCCTCACTCAAGGTAACGATAACGATGCGAATTAAGCCTTCGTTGCTTTCGATTGCAGCATTCGGTTTCGACCTCGTAGCTGTTGCCATGGCGTGGCTCGCTGCCTATGCGCTGCGCTTCAATGGCTCGGTCCCCGACGATTTCTGGCACGGCGGCATCAACGCGCTGGTTTGGGTCGTCGTGATATATGGGTTGATGTTTCGGATTTTCGGGTTGTATCGCGGCATGTGGGTGTTTGCAAGCCTGCCTGACCTCATGCGCATTTCCAAGGCGGTCGCCAGTGGCGGGCTGATCGTAATGATAGGCGCGGCCATGCTGCAACCTTCTCCCATCATTCCTCGCTCTGTGCTGATTGTGTCGCCGCTGCTGCTGTTCATGGGAACAGGCGGATCGCGAGCGCTTTACCGTGCGATCAAGGAGTTTTATCGATACGGCGGTTTGATCGGTCAAGGCAAGCCGGTGATCGTGCTCGGCGCGGGTACTGCGGGCGCGAATCTCGTGCGCGAACTGGCGCGTTCGAGTGAATGGCGCTTGGTCGGTCTTCTCGACGATGACCCTGCGAAACGCGGTCGTGAAATCCTCGGCCATAAGGTCCTGGGTTCGATCAGCGAATTGCCGCTCTGGGCAGACCAACTCAAGGCCGATACGGCGATCATCGCGATCCCGTCGGCGTCGGTGGATGCGCAACGACGCGTGGCAACCATGTGCGTTCGCGCCGGCGTCAAGGCGATGGTTCTCCCCGCGCTCACCGTGCTTACGCAGGGTCAGGCATTTCTCTCGCGAGTTCGTCAGATTGACTTGGAAGACTTGCTCGGCCGGGAGCCGGTGAAGATCGACATGCCGCACGTCGAGGCATTGCTGCATGGACGCGTGGTGATGGTCACGGGCGCAGGCGGCTCGATTGGTTCGGAATTGTGCCGGCAGATTCTGCGCTTCTCGCCCGCTCAACTCATCGCCTACGACCTGAGCGAATACGCGATGTATCTGCTCATCGAAGAACTGCATGAGCGCTTTCCGGATCTGTCGGTGATCCCTGTAATCGGCGATGCGAAGGATTCACTGCTACTCGATCAGGCCATGTCGCGCTTCGCGCCGCATATCGTGTTTCATGCGGCCGCGTACAAGCATGTGCCGTTGATGGAAGAGCAGAACGCATGGGCAGCGGTGCGCAACAACGTGCTGGGTACGTTGCGCGTAGCACGCGCGGCGATTCGTCATCAGGTCAGCCATTTCGTGCTGATCTCCACCGATAAAGCTGTCAACCCGACCAACGTGATGGGCGCGAGCAAGCGGCTAGCCGAGATGGCCTGTCAGGCGTTGCAGCAGACCGCTCCGCACACGCAGTTTGAGACGGTGCGATTCGGCAATGTGCTGGGCAGCGCGGGCAGTGTAATCCCCAAGTTCCAGCAGCAGATTGCGAAAGGCGGCCCGGTTACGGTCACGCATCCGGAGATCACGCGCTTTTTCATGACGATCCCCGAAGCGGCACAGCTGGTTTTGCAGGCGTCAAGTATGGGCCGCGGCGGAGAGATTTTCATTTTGGATATGGGCCAGCCGGTACGTATTGTGGATCTGGCGCGCGATCTGATTCGTTTGTACGGTTTTTCTGAGGAGCAAATCCGGATCGTGTTTACGGGCTTGCGCCCGGGAGAGAAGCTGTACGAGGAGTTACTCGCCGACGATGAAACGACCACTCGCACACCGCATCCGAAACTGCGGATTGCGCAGGCGCGCGAGGTGCCGAATCACTTCCTCGATGAATTGCTGCCGTGGCTGATGCAGCATCGCGTGCTGGCTGACGACGAAGTCAGGCGCGACCTGCGTCGATGGGTGCCGGAATATCAGACATCTATGCCGACAGTGTTGGCAAGCGTTCAGTCGGCGCGAAGCGGCTGAGTTAGCCCGTTTGTCTGGCGCCTCAGCGAGGCGAACAGAAGGATTGGTGACATCTGTGACGTTAGCGGTCTGTGGTAATAGTCACATCCTCTCTCGGAGTCAGATGCGCAACGAGTTTTTGAATCGGCTTGCGCGCTGTCGACGTGCTCCGAGCTAATTGGGCAGAACAGCTCGAACCGATAATAGGGCTGCAACTTCTTTTGCCACGCAGTCCTAATTTCTTGAGCGATCGCTATTGCGCACTACAAAGTCCCTGTCCCGAAGAGCGTGCGGTTAGCGTTTAACGTCGTCAACTCTAAGGTGGCGCACTATACGGTGAGCGTCATTTGCAATGTTTTTCCTGACCTGCACGTCAATAGTTAGCCGATGTCTAGCGTGCTGTTCCGTTGTTAACTGAACTATGTTTGCGTAGGATGTTGGTATCAACGGAACTGGAGATACCAACATGCCAATGGGACGACCGAAGGTGGAGTTGACGTTGAGCGAAGCCGAACAATCGCAACTTGCTTCGATGGCGCGCTCGCGCTCGATTCCGGCTGCGCTGGTTACACGGGCACGCATTGTTCTGGCTGCGGCCGCTGGCGAGCCAAATAGCGAGATTGCGCAGCGCTTGCAACTCACGCGCGCCACGGTGGGTAAATGGCGCGCCCGGTTCCTTGCACAGCGCATCAACGGTCTGTACGACGAAGTGCGGCCCGGCAAGCCTCGAACGATCGATGACGAGCGGGTGGCCGAGTTGATCCACAAGACGTTGCATACCAAGCCTGCCGACGGCTCCACGCATTGGAGCGTACGCACAATTGCCGCGGAGACGACAATCTCTGCGACCAGCGTCCATCGATACTTCAAACTGCTGGGCCTCCAGCCGCACCGCAGCGAAAGCTTCAAACTGTCGACCGATCCGTTCTTCATCGAGAAACTGCGCGACGTGGTCGGCCTGTACCTGAGCCCTCCAGAGAACGCGCTGGTGCTGTGCGTAGACGAGAAAAGCCAATGCCAAGCGCTTGAACGCACGCAGCCCATGCTGCCGATGGGCTTCGGTTACGTTGGGGCGTCACGCATGACTATGTCCGTCACGGCACCACCACGCTGTTTGCGGCCCTGAATGTGCTCAACTGCGCGGTACTGGCCACCTGCAAGCCGCGTCACCGGCACCAGGAGTTTCTGTCGTTCCTGCGCGAGATTGACAAGGCGGTGCCCGAAGGTCTCGACGTGCATTGCATCGTCGACAACTACAATGCCCACAATCATCCCAAGGTCAAGGCATGGCTGGCTGCGCGGCCTCGGTGGCACATGCATTTCATCCCCACTTATAGTTCGTGGCTTAACCAGGTGGAACGCTTCTTCGCGTTGATCATCGGCAAGGCCATACGTCGCGGTTCGTTCGGCTCGGTCAAGCAACTGATTAAGCGTATCGATCAATTCGTGTCCCACTACAACGAGAATTGCAAACCTTTTACATGGACCGCTTCCGCTGACTCCATCCTCGCAAAGCTACAAAGACTTTGTACGAGAATCTGCGGAACAGCACACTAGTGCATCGCGTCGTAACTAAAGTTTGCACCCCATCACATTGTGAAGAACTCACGGGCGACTAGCATCACGCTAGCGTGCTCGTCACTGTATGCGTGCGGACGAAAGCCTTCCCGGATTCGCACCATTTATCTAACATGTTTCTGGCTGGACAGCTGACTCTCGCTCGTTGGATGGCCGCGCAGCCGTCAATCTCAATGAAGATTGCCTTCAAGAAAATCATCGTGAACGACGGTGATAAATGATTTTGTTATGCTTATCATTATTCAAACAACGACAACCGAACATACAAAAAAGGGGAACTACCGTACACGTGCACTGTTTGGCTGGGCCAATTCAGTCGAACCGGTTGCGCTCTCATAGGCGGACGTGCGCTCGGATAAGAAGCATTGGAGAAGCGGCGACCGATATAGTGCAACTTCGCGGCGCAATGTCCGTGGCAGTAGTGAATATTTCACAAAAAAATGCCCCGAAGGGCACGAAATTACGGATGTCGGCTGTCGCAGAACACCTTCACGGACCGCTTACGCTGTATCTGAAACACGCATACGACGAAAGCGACGAGTCGGTCTGCGAGCGGTGGGCCGAGAGCGTGTATTTCCAGTACTTCTGCGGCGGCGACTATTTCCAGCCGCGTCTGCTGTGCGACCCGACCAACCTAATACGGTTTCGTCAAGCGTTGGTCGAAGCGTTGCTGGCGATGACGATCGCGGCCGCGGCGCAGAGGAAGGCGGTTACTCCGGTCGAATTCGAGCGCGTGATTGTCGATACCACCATGGTCCAGGAGAAGGCGATGGCGTATCCGCCCGACAGGCGCCTGCTTGAGGTGGCACGGGCCCGACTCGCGCAGTTGACGAAACGCGCCGGGCTGACACTGGAGCAGACGTACGAACGCGAAGGAAAAAGCCTGCGTCGTCGAGCTGGTGGCTATGCGCGCCAAACAGTTCAAGCGCCTGCGACAGGTGCTCAAACGCCAGCGTACCGTGCTGGGACGGTTGCTGCGCGACATCGAGCGCAAATTGACGGGCGCCACGCGTGAACGACAGGCTCAGTTGCGCGTCTGGCTTGAGAGCGCTTAGCGCGTTAGCCGACAGCGGCCCAAGGATAAGGGCAAGCGCTACACGCTACACGCTACACGCCCCGGACGTCGAATGCATCGGCAAAGGCAAAGCTCGACAGCCGTACGAGTTCGGCGTCAAGGTCAGTCTCGCGATTGCGGAGAAGCAAGGATTGATTCTCGGTGCGCGAGCGTTCCCCGGCAACCCTTACGATGGCCATACGCTCGCCGAACAACACGAACAGAGTTCCATTCAGCTGCAGGATGTGCCCGGTGCAGCGCAGCCGAAGACCGTCTTGGTCGATCTCAGGTTTTGCGGTGTCGATGCCGAAGTATCATCAGTACACCTGATTCATCGAGGAGAACAAAAGACACTAACTCGAACACCGCGACGCTGGCTCACGCGACGCCAGGCAATCGAAGCGATCATCGGCTATGTGAAACGCGACCACGGCGTGCGGCGTTGCTGGCTCAGGGGCAAACCGGCGATGCGCTACACGCGGTGCGGTGTGCTGCCGGCTATAACTTGCGGTGATTACAGCGCGCAGTTGTCCGCCTAGACCGGAAGCCTATATCTTTTATCCTCGCGTCGCTGCATTGGCTCGTCAATGTCACGCCGCATCCATTACTCCCGCATTGCGATCGCCTTCGACGGACCAGCTTCCCCTCGCCGACAGACTGCGCCACCGGCTCCGCTCCTCATACAACTAAATTTTGCAGACCGACTAAACTAATTCGCCTGTACTGATTCTCGGAAGAGCAGATCAGGATCGTATTCACGGGCATGCGGCCGGGCGAGAAGCTGTACGAAGAGTTGCTGGCTGATGATAAAACAACTTCGCGTACGCCCCATTCGAAACTGTGGATCGCGCAGGCGAACTGCGTCCCGAATCACTTCCTCGATGAATTGCTGCAGCGGCTAATGCAGCATCGCGTGCTTGCTGACGACGAAGTCAGGCGCAACCTGCGTCGATGGGTGCCGGAATATTAGACGTCTATGCCGACTGTGTTGACGAGCGTCCAGTCAGTTCGAAACGGCTGAATTCGCCCCGTTTGTCTGCCGTTGCAGCGATGCACGCGGAACCCGCGACTATAGCGGCCATGTGGCAATACTCAGGTCCTTCTCTTTTTTGAAGCCAGGAGTTTAGGAGCGCCTGATGCGGTGTCCCCGTGCTCCGCGTCAACTGGGCGAGGCCGCTCAAACTCAAGCTTGATTGCGAAGTCCTAGTTTCGCGCCATGCGCTGAAGTCTCCTTAAGTGCAATTGGTGGGAGATGCCTTTGAACACATTGCCCTCGTGCGGATCGCCGAAATGAAGTAGTGCAGTGCAGCGTACGCTGGACGGCAGGCAGGCTTGATTCGCGTGGAGTGAGCGCATGCCCCAGAAGAAGTAGAGATTGCCCGGCGTCAGCGGCACGATTTTGGCCGAAAGCAATCGTTGCACGCGCGGCAAACGCCACATCCGCTTCAGTAGTTTCTCTACCAGTAGCTTTTCAAGGATGTTGACGATCGCGAAGCTCCTCGCTTCGCGCAGATTCGGAAACATGACCAGATGGCCTGAGGGTTCGTCCGGGCGGTTTGGGATCAGAATCGGCAGCAGTACGGTGACGACATACGAGTCGTAGTGGAAGTTGAGTGCGTGCCGCAGTCCGTGCGTGCCGGTCAGTCCGCGCAGGACGGGGAAAATCCGGTCGCTGTGCGGCGCTGTGCGCATCTTCCGTTCGTAGAGACCACGCAATAACGCGTGAAAGCCCGGGTCCTCAAACAGCGGATTAAGACAGGTATCGGCGATCCATGCCTCTCCTTCAAGGCCGAAGTATTGGCCGTCATGCTCCTCGATCTGTTGGGCGACGAAACTGCGCATCTGCGTGAGAATCGCATCCGGCACAATATCGCGCAGTATCCCTACGCCCGTATCGTCCATCGATTCGGCTAGTGCCTGCGCACTCTCTGGGCTCACCGGTAAGAATCCGCTAAGCGGCAATCCGTCGTTCAAAGCGTTCATCGCAGTCCTCTTGACCGGGCTTTCGATGCGAAATGGGAATTCATACTCGCTGTAAGGACATTGACGGAAAATTGTGTAGTCTTCCGTACGAATTCGCACACATGACCCGATTCCCCAGCACGAACATTCGCTTCTTTCGCCCTCCGAAATAGCTAGTCGAACATCTCGAATAGTTCACGGTTGTGCGCTCGAATAATACTTGCAACTGCAAAGCTGCCGGTATGGTTGGAAGCAAACGATTGCGGAGACGCATCGACTACGGCCGATCGCAAAGACGCAGGCTAGTGCTGTTGAGAAGTCGAGGCGAGTTGTGCCTTAAGATTTCGTTGATCGTTTCTACCTTTAACCAAGACTCATTAGCGGCTCATAGATCAACTTAGAAGATCGATGTCTGCTTATGATGTGACGAGAGCGAAGCGGTGAATTTTTAACGGTATCGCGACGAAAGTGGCTGCCCGGGTCAGGTACAGATGCTTGCCGACACGTCGTGCAGTTACGCGAGTACACAGGTTGCTCTTCTCTGTCCTCAGTGCTTTCTACGTGCACGAGGTCAAGCTAAACGTTTGCATCTCGAATGGACGTTAGATAGTCCTTATTTAGAACCCAAACCGCATCCTCCGAATCCAGGATGCAGATCATCAGGAGCGATCCGGCTTGGGCTTTCAGAGTCGCATCGAGCTTGGTCATGCTTGCAAGCGAATGCTCGCAGCGAATGGGCGATGGCCGCCAAATAGTCCTCAATTGCCAGGTCGAAACGCCGGATCGCTTCGGACTATTTGGCGTGCATCGTTTGAATTCAGTCGGAAACGTCGTAAAAGAGCAGAGCGCTACTTAGATAAGAGCACGTTGTCCTGCATGCCAGGCAAAGGCGGTGTATCGCTCGGACCATGCTCAGACTCGGGCAACAAGTTTTCGAGGCGGATCGCGGCCACTGTGGGCCATTTTTCTTGTGCAGGTTCGCCGGCATCGACGGCATCGAGCGCTTTCGCTCGCCGAGCCGACGTCAGCGCATGCGCGAACCAGATGCACGGAGCTTCAACTGCGCTGAAGCTCAGCCACGATAGGCCGACCGCTAACACTGCTGAGGGAATCATATAGACAGCGAGCGGGGCACCTTTCCAGCCTTCCCGACTGCACAACCAGAAGATCACGTACACCGGTATGGAGTGCAGCAGGTACATCGAATAGCTGATTTTTCCTAGCCACGCAAAAAACCGCAGATGAATCTTCCATTCGGTCGCCAATACGCTGAAGATTGCCAATCCGGCCAGATAGCTGAACGACTGGATGATGTGCTCAACATCATGTTGTTTGATCCCGAACACCCCGATCAATAATGAAACGACGATCAGGATCCCGGTTACGCCTAGGAATGCTTCCTTGTAGGAGTACTCCGCGCGCAGTGCCCGCATCCCTGGCAATCCAAGCACGAGGCGTTCTTTCGGGTGGTCGTAGGCTTTGCGGAAGCAAGCACCCCAGAACATGATCGACAGATGAAAGAGCATGCCTTTGTACTGACCGAGAGCATTGGCGGGAAGGACATGAAGCGCCGTCGTAACGACAAAAGCTGCACTCAACGCAGCGCAAACGATGCACAGGACGCGCATCTGCTGGATTCCACCTAGCCAGAATAATCCGAGGCAAAGTGCATAAAATACCAGCTCGGTCTCCAGCGTCCAGTAGTGCGGCATCATTGGATCACTACCGAGCGCGTCCGGAAGCATAGTCGCATTCGCTAGCCATCCTGCAAGGTTCATATGCATACCGAAAAGCATCCAGTACGCAAAGAAGCCAATAGGCAGCGATAACCAGAATGTCGGATACAGGCGGAGGAACCGTCGAATGAGGAATTGACGCGTGCCCACGGCAACAGAACCGTTCAAGCTATTTGGTATGAGCAACCCGCTTAGCGCGAAGAATACAACGACGCCGATCCGTCCAAAGTTGCCGTAGTACTGCGTCGCGTTGATCCATTGTTCCGAACCGGCAATCGGAGCGAACTTAACAGCGAAATGGGTCCACATGACAAGCAGGACCGCCACGGCCCGAATCGCATCGATATGAGACATTCGATGCGGCATTACTCCGGCTGTCGTCTTCAATGAGGTTCCCCTTAGATAAGAGAACGTTATCCAGATCTATTCATTTAGTGCCTAGCAGGAACGGGCAGTCATTCCAAAGCCATCGGTAGAGCGAACCCGAATCACACCCGCCGCTGGCGCTTCGCCACGAGCTTCGCAAGACGACGCGCAGCGAGGCGCCACTCATACGCACTCGTGGTGTCGAACTCACGCATTTTCCGATACAGGTAGGGCAAATAGAAGCCGCGGGAGCGCGACTGATCCACGCGCATGCCGCGGGACAACTCTCGGTCGCTGTGCCACGGGAACGTCCGCACGGTTTTCGCCGCGCGTCGCGGCAGGCCGAACACCATTGCGTACGCGTAACGCGGTGCGTCCGAATGGTTGGGGCCTGCGTGATGCAACGTGCGCCCGGCGTGAATTGTGCAACCGCCGAGGTCGAGCGGACACACTACTGCACTGGCGGGATCGAAGCCGTCGAAACATTCAAGGCCGTGAGTGCTCGGGTCGCCCCCAATCGGCTGGTGCGGCAGCACGGGTCCCAAGTGCGAGCCTTGAATAAACTGCAGGCAGCCGTTCTCGAGCGACACATTTTGCAACGGAAACCAAAAGTTGATCTCGCGGTATTCAATGCTCGGATCGGTGAAGGCTTCGTCTTGATGCCACGGCGTCACCGCGTCGGCATGGGCTGGCTTGTAGAAGAAACTGTCGCTGACGAAGCGTGCCTTGTTGCCGAGCAATTGCACCGCAATTCGATGCGCGGCACGGCGCAGTTCCGTCTCAGCGATACTGCGGTCCAGCATTGACGGATGGTGCAACTGCGCGAGCTTGGGCTCGTCGAACTCCGTATGCTCGGGATAGAAGTCGAAAAGTAACCCTTCTCGAAAGCCTGCTTTACTCTGTAGCAGGCGATGACCCACCCGCCGCAACGCAGCAAGTTCGTCAAGGTCTGCTACGTGCTCTAGCCGCATAAAACCGTCTTGCCAAAAGCGTTCTTTTTGGCTCAGTGACAAGGCAGCGGGGGCAGTTATGGCGTGATTCAAAATAGGCCTCCGGCTCTAGTTGGATTTGCCTTCACTACACCATGTTACAAATCAGCGCTCCGTGCGATTCAGCGCATAAAACGTTTTTTCCGAGTGCCTCGTGTGGGGTCGAACTTGCGCGGGATTGACGTCATGGCAACTCTCCCTGTCGAAGCTGTTTCTACGCGGCCGAGACTGGCTTGCGCTATTTATGTTTGCCACGAGGAGTGAAATATCTGCGCGGGGTCGTTGTCGGCTTCGCTCTTGTCTTGTATTCAGCTTCGGTATAGGCAGCAGCGCATGAAACTTGCAGGCATTCAGGTTATGCGCAGTTGATCGCGATTAACGTTGGGCGCCGCACATCTCCGGCCACAAGGGGGCGTTACTATCCTTACGAGTCGTAAGAATATGTGTAAGAATCTGTGCGATTGGCTTAGGGCGCATTCTTGTCAGGGCTATTGGAAAAAGTCCCGACGTCGCGCCACAACGAACAAGGGCTGTTAGAGACTGCGGCCAAGGGGAAACCATGCAAAAAGCGTTGTTGTCGATTGTCATTCCCGCATACAACGTCGAGCATTTCATCGGCGCGTCGCTAACATCGGCGTTGCAACAATCGCGTGCAAAGGAGATTGAGCTCATCGTAGTGGACGACGGATCAACGGATCACACGCTCGAACGAATCCGGGCAGTGCAAGACACCGAAGCCGGCCGTCATATCAAGGTGATTCATCAGGAAAACCACGGCGTGAGCGCCGCACGCAATGTAGGCATTGCGGTCGCAACATCGCCGTATATTGGGTTTCTTGATGCAGACGATGTCTGGGACGTGCGTTTCTCGGAAATAATTCTGCCGCTGCTGAGCGACGGCTCCGCCGATATCATCGAGTTCAATCTCGGGATCGTTAATACGGACGGTAAGCAAATCGACCGCATGGAGCTCATCGACCCTGCAACGATCGGCAAGCGCGTGTGTGATCTTCCTGCACTCATGGAGTTTGCCAAGGTTTGCCAGGCGTTTCCCGTTGCGCGTGTCTAACGTCGCGAACTGTGGAATGGCATCGACTTTCCAGTCGGCCGGGTGTACGAGGACTTCGCTGTCATTCCGTTCATCTATACGCGCGCCCGCACGCTATATCGCCTCGCCGACGACCTCTATTATTACCGGCGTCGCGCCGGCAGCATCACGCAGCGTGCCACGCTGCATTCGGCGCAGGGCATTGCGCTCGTGGCCGAAGAAGCGCTTGAACGTTGCGAGAGCGGCGCCACTGGACCACTTGGCGCGTACTGGCTTTCGATCTTCCACAAGGCGTTCCGCTATGCGTGCGTAGAGGCGTCACGCGTACCGTCGAACGCGTTGCGTGAATCGATGGTGATGATCGACAACATAGCCGCGCGCTACAGCCGCTTCGCGCAAACGCAGGCTGCCGGGGCTCTTCCAGCGCTGCAATACCGGTCCCGGATCTTTATCGATCGGCGGATCTTTCAGGCGAAGACACTCGTCAAACGCACGTTCGGCCTCCAGCTCAGGCCGTCCCGCCAAGCGCCGCTGATGATCCAGCCCGAACCCCTGGGTAATCTTCCGACGCGTGCGACCGCCAGCAGCCGTTGAGGGAATTCGTTTTTTCAGGAACCGACCATGCAGATTTATCCAATCCACACAAGTTTCACTGCCGGTGAAGCCTTTGAACTTGCAGTGCAACCGAAGCGCCGCTTCGGGGTGGCGATTTATCAGCAGGCCGGCGACGAACTGCTGTTGTTCTGCAGCGGCGTGGCGGTGGAGGGGCAGAAGAATGTGAAGGCGTCGCTGGTGCACGGGCATTACATTTTCGAGTCGGCGGGAAGCACCGAAACTGAGCAGTTCGACCATGACTGGAACTGGCCGACCATCCGCATCCGGCCGGATCTGCCTGCTCCCGACGCGCTTTCAAGCGGCGCATATGTGGCCGTCGCTTATGAAGTTACGGCTGCGGGAAAACCGCGTGACGAAACCGGGCGCCGTTGCCTCGGCCGTAAGCCGGTATCCGGCTCGCCTCCCTCAAGCGACAGCATGGCGCTTGTCATTGTACGTCCGCGAACTCCGCGTGCGCCGATCGCCTACATCGTGCCGGTCGCAACCTACCACGCGTACAACTCCATTGGCGGCGGCTGTTACTACAACGATCCTATCCATCGCCGTCCGGCCGCCCTGGAAGTGAGCTTGCGCCGCCCAGGCGGTGGCTTTGGCGCGCAGCTCGGCGAGCCCGTCGATCCGTACGATTCCGCCTCGCCGCGCCAGCAGTTCTCGCATTGGGACGCGAAGTTCATTCGTTGGCTGCGGGCGGAAGGCGTCGAATGCGATTTCTATACCGACCTGGACCTTCATGAGGGAAGCGCGCTCGATCTTACGAAATATCGCTGCATGCTGAGCGTCGGCCACCATGAGTACTGGAGCCACGAGATGCGCGAGCACGTGGCGCGCTTCGTCGAGCAGGGCGGCAATCTCGCAGTGTTCAGCGGCAACACATGCTACCGGCCCGTGAGGTTCTCGCGTGATTCTGCGGGCAACCCTATCGGCATGCGCAAGCTGGCAGGCGACTGGGACTTGCTGACGGAAAAGCCGAACGACGATCCACGGGCATGCGGAAACGAACGCCACCTGATCGGCCTGAGCTACAGCTATGGGGGTGGCCATTACGGCAGGTGGAAACGCTGGCGCGGTGGCTGGATAAACCGCAAGCGCGGGGCAGTTGGTTTTACGGTCGCGCGACCTGAACATTGGGTATTCACGGGCACCGGACTGAAAAAAGGCGAGACCTTTGGCGCCGACGACCGCCTGGTCGGTTACGAAGTCGACGGCCTGCCGCCGGACGAACCGCATACCGGCTTCGAAACACTCGCCAGCACCCGGCAGCTTGTCGGTTGGGAGATGGGCGGTATCGGCGCTTTCGGCATGTTCCGCCCGAAGAATCTGGCGGGCACGCTGAGCGAAGGCGAGGTTTTCAACTGCGGAACGACCGACTGGGCGAGGGTGTTGCTCGACACTAGGGCCAAAAGCAATCTCGTCGTGCAGCGGATTACGCGCAATGTGGTGCACCGGTTCATCGGCCTTTCTTTCGATGGTGCGGCCCAGCAGGCCCAGGGTGGTGCCCCGCGCGAGGCAACCGAGACTCCCGCGGTCGGCGATACCGCCGCGATCTAATATCCGCTCGAAGCAGCGCTACCGCGGCGGCAACAATCCGTTTCGCCCGGGGTACTGGGATTTAATGTTGCTCCTTTTTCACAGGCATTCAGCGCGCCTCCTGCTACGCGCGGCCGCGCCCGTCTTCAGTGAATCACACGCTGGCCCGGGCGTTTGACGCCGGAGACGTGCGCCACGGAGCGGCGTGCGCGTTGCCGGCCGAGGCGAACATCCCCTTTACTTTCAGCTTACATGGCGGAATAACAGGTGTGCGTTAGGCGTAATTATCCTAGCGTGCGTCGCCGTACATTCGCCGATTTCTCACACCTATACGATTCTTCATGCGGCGAAGGTCGTCAGTGGCGCGGCCATTAGTGCTGATCGCTACGGCTTAACGCAATGCTGCAGAGCGGCACCGGTTACCGCGAGTCGTCTTTTGGTCTTTTAGTTTTGGCCCGTGCAATACCAGGCGTGTAACGAATTATCAAGTCCGTCATTTCAAAGCATCTGAGACGGTTATGAATCCCCGGACGATCGTGCGATGGTGAAAAAATGAATGGATCTCCAGTGATAAACAGACTTTGGGCTTTCACCTTCTTTATCGCGGTTGCTAGCGATGTAATGGCAGGAGCATTCCGTTACTACGCGTCGGTCTTCGGAGCGACGCCGATTTTCTACGCACCGAAGATTTTGATGCTGATTTGCATCGTGGTGCTCCTCGTGCAACAGCCGCCTAAGATCGGCCACCTCCTGGCCGGCTTATACATCGCTGTACAGGCATGCGTGTCGCTGGCCAACGGCGTCCAGCTGACGGCTATATTTTTCTGGCTCTGGCTGGTTTCCCCCATGCTGTTCGCCATGTTGGCGCCGCCGGAAGCCCTTGCCATATTGAATGGGCGCACCGCTCGGATCGCATTTTCCATTCTGGCGGTGGTGTGCATGGTGGGCGTCTATGTGAACTATTTCATGCCCTTGCCGTGGATCGGGACAAAAGCAGATGTTGGGGGTGTTGACATCGGCAACGCCCAACAAAACTACACCGGCTTCGTCAAGCGATTGCCGGGATTCGGGCGGAGCAGTGCCGCAACAGGACTGCAGATTGGACTAATGATGACGTGGCTGCTGTCCCGAGTCCGCTCGCGCGTCGTCCTGCTAGTGTTGCTCGTTGCGTCGGCAGTCGCCATTTGGGCAACGACCAACAAGACGACGGTCGTCGCACTGGCACTTGTGCTCGCGCTATATAGCTTTGCGCGCGCGCCGACACTGAGAAAGGCTTGCATCTGGTCGGCGGCGCTGATGATCATCATGCCGTTTGCATCCTATATTGCCACCTCCGCGGTGAACGATGTCGTTGTCGGATCCGGCGCGCTCTATTCGTTCCAGGACCGGGTCGTGGAGACCTGGCCGGGGATCCTGCAGGGCATGCTTCAGGAAAAGCTCCTCTGGTTGGGGATCGGTCCTGGTGGATTCGGCGCTGCTGCCGGCTTTTACAAGGGCGACTTTGGTTTCAACGTTGGCTACGCGGACAACCTGGCTCTCTATGCAGTCGCCAACTTTGGACTGCTCGGAGGATTTCTTCTCGCGATCTTGCTGGCTAAGTTCGTACTATTGCGTGAATCGGAAGACAAGGGTCTTTTGATCATGCTGTTTTTCCTGTTGATCAGCGGCATCACGACTGACGTTGTCGAATCGCTTGGCTGCCTTTTGTTCCTGGGCGTCACGATCCGTGCTTTGTTGCTCGAGCAAACGACTGAGTTTTTGCCTGACCGCTCACTTAGGCGCGCACGGCACCCGGAAATCAGGCGCAACCGCCGCCCGTTTCCAGGAGATCGGCTAGCGCGCGGCGCGTGGAATGCGACCGTTGTGGAAACAAAAACGGAAGGCTCGGAATGAAGAATCCCAAAGACGCCCTGTATCGCCGAGCGATCACGGTCTTCCTGAGTTGCTTCGCTCTCCAGGCGATTCCCGCACTCGCGACGCCGACGATCGCCCCGGATGGCGCGCGAAATTCTGCCGAAAGGACGTACACCGCGTTGCCCAAGTTTTCGGCTTCTCGCGCCGACACCGGCGTGGCGGTCCATGATCTCAGTGATACGAAATTGCTGGATGCGGTCAAGGATGTCGGATTCTCATTCGTGCGCACGGACCTTTTTTGGGGAGCGGTACAGAACGCCAGCGGTTGGCATTTTTCGTTATATGACACGGCAGTATCCAATCTGGCGGAAAGGGGGTTAGGCGTGCTCTTTATCCTGGGCTATGACAATGATTTGTATAGTCCGAGGCAAGCGCCGACAACGCCCTCCCAGCTTGCCGCGTTCTATACCTATGTCTACCAGTCGGCGCTTCGCTACAAAAAAGCGGCAGTTCGCTTCGAGGTGTGGAACGAGCAGGACTCGAAACAATTCTGGTTGGCAGATCCGTCGCCCTCGGCTTATCGGGCTATGCTGAAGACCGCCGTGAATGCGGCCAAGAGCGCCAATCCGAAAGCGATCATTGCCACGGGCGGCGTGACGGAGGCCAACCGAAATTTTATTCGTGCTGTCGGCGATATCAGTACGACTGGAGTGGGACCGGACGCGGTGAGCGTCCATCCTTACCGGCAGCAGTACCCCGAGACGGTCTTTAAAGATTACCGCGCACTAGATCAGGATCTGTCGACTTATCACAAGGTTCCGCAACTCTGGGCGACTGAATTGGGGTACCCGGCCTATGGCTACGCCTATGTATCGGATATTCAAAACGGGCACTCGCCGATAGCGCGCGAACGTCAGGCCAAGTACACCGTACGTCTGTTGCTGGCAAACTGGATTTCGCAGATCGGGCTCACGGCGTATTACGACATGCGCAACGACGGTACCAATCCCGAGGATCGGGAACATAACTTTGGCTTGCTGGACGCAGGCAACACTAAGTTGCCTGTCTATAACGCAACAAAGCATTTATTTTCGTTCACGGCAAACGTCAGCGATGCCAGGTATTTCATCAATGATTACGACAAATACATCGTTCTGAAACTGCTCACGGCGACCGCAACCAAGTATGTGATTTGGTGCTACGGCGACGGAAGCACGATTGACCTGGATACCTCTCGTCTGCCTAAAAACGCGATCGTGACCGATATGTACGGCACCCCGCGGGCATCTACCGGTATCCAGGCAGTCCCGGAGGCAATGGGACCGGTCTTTGTT
>NZ_CAXUPU020000054.1:0-36217 GCF_964252755.1 Caballeronia sp. LjRoot29
ACAGCCAACATAAAACCCGCGAAGACCTGGAAAGCAGCAACCCGGCAATGACGCAAAACCGCTACCTTCAAAACCGCCCGCATCAACCAGCCGCAAGCGAAAACAACCTTGTAAATCTTCTACTCCCAATCGGGAATACCATCCGCCATCCCCTTAACGACCTTAGTAACGATATAAGTGAAATACCGCTCAATCCCGACGTCATCCATCAGCAGAGAATCGATAAACCGCTGGTAGTGATCGATATCCCGCGATACCACATGCATCACATAGTCCACGCCGCCGCCTGTTGCGTAGCACTGAACAACTTCGGGCGCTGCCATCACACGCTCCTCGAAGCGCCGCATGTCATGCGCAGTGTGCTTCGCTAAAGTCACCTCCACCACAATCCGGCTAGCGCTAATAACGCCTACCCAATCGAGCTCCGCCCGATAACCTTTAATGACGCCGCTCTCCTCCAACTTCCGCACCCGTTCCCAAGCAGGCGAAATCGACAAATTCACCTCCTCGGCGAGCCGCGATTTCGTAATACGCCCATCGCGGGCCAAGATGCGCAAGATGGCGATGTCGTAGCGGTCGAGTTTGATCACGATCAGATGACCACTGGAATATGGCCTTCGATCACATCGGCGACGACTGCGACCGTATCGCCGATCTGCACTAGCCCTGGGAAATGCCGCGCCGCCAGCAAGCCGCTGCGCCGCGCCACATATTCAACCGCCGGCGCGCCGGTCCGCGTGGCGTCGTAGACGCGGGCCAGCACGTCGCCCGCCTCAACAAAGTCGCCTAAATGACGGCACATTTCGAGCAAGCCGCTGTGTTCGCTGGTGGTGTAGCAAGTGCCATCCGGCATGTCCAGCAGCGTCGTCGAGCGGTTGTTGCCGCGCTGGTCGTCGCGTGGCGAGATCCCTTCCCGGTCGATCACACCCGCATGTGCGAGAAAACCATACACACCGCGCTCGGCAATCGCCACACTTGCAGCCGTTGCAGTTCCCCCGCCGCCCAACTCAGTGGAAATGAACACCTTCCCTGCTTCTTCAACCGCGGTGTCGAACAGCCCAACGCTATCGAGTTCGAGCATGCGCATGGAGTAAGGCGCGCCGAACGCACGCATTGCGGCTTCGCAGCGCGCCTGTTGCTGGGCATCAGACAGGACATGAATGGCGGCAAACGGCAGGAAATCCAGCGTGCGGCCACCCGCGTGGATATCGAGTACATAGTCGGAGATGGGCAGCAAATGCCGCTGGAAATAATCCGCTATTTTTTCGGTGACCGTGCCATCCGCCTTGCCGGGAAAACTCCGGTTGAGGTTGCCGGAATCCACCGACGACGTGCGCGTGCCTGCCTTGAATGCCGGATAGTTCATGAAGGGCACGACAATCACGCGCCCGGTGACATCGCTTGCCTTGAGCGTTGAAGCAAGCTTGGACAGCGCGATGGGTCCTTCGTATTCGTCGCCATGATTGCCACCCGTCAGGAGCACGGTCGGACCTTCGCCGCGCTGAATCACGGTGATGGGAATCATGATGGCGCCCCACGCTGAATCATCGCGGGAATACGGCAGCTTGAGGAAACCGTGCTGCTCGCCCTCGGCTGCCAGATCCACCGTCGGCGTAATGGGTGACGCACGCATTGCTACTCCTTCACGAACAATTGACGAGGCGTGTTGCAGAACGTCTCAACACCGGTGCCGGTAATCAGGATGCTTTCCGTGATTTCCAGGCCCCAGTCGTCGAGCCACAGCCCCGGCATGAAGTGAAACGTCATGCCGGGTTCGAGGACCGTCTTGTCCCCCGGGCGCAGGCTCATCGTGCGCTCGCCCCAGTCGGGCGGATAGCTCGCACCGATCGGATACCCGCAGCGGCTGTCCTTCTCTATCCCGGATTTGCGCAGCACCGCAAAGAACGCGTTGGCAACGTCTTCGCAAAGGTTGCCGGGCTTCGCTGCTGCAAGTCCCGCTTCTATACCTTCAACGATGGCCTTTTCCGCATCGATAAAATGCTGCGGCGGACGCCCGAGATACACCGTGCGCGATTGCGGACAGTGATACCGCCTGAAGCAGCCGGCAATTTCAAAGAACGTTCCCGCGTCCGTAGCGAACTTGGAGTCGTCCCACGTCAGATGCGGCGCGGCTGCATCGGAGCCAGTCGGCAGCAACGGTACGATCGCGGGGTAATCGCCGCCAAATCCCTCCACGCCCGTGATGCCTGCCGAATAGATCTCCGCAACAAGATCGCTCTTGCGCATGCCGGGTTCAATCCGCTCGAGAATCCGTGCGTGCATCTTCTCGACAATCCGCGCCGCAACGCGCATGTACTCGATCTCGCGTGGCGACTTGACAGCACGCTGCCAGTTGACGAGCGCTGTGGCGTCTACCCAGTTTGCTTGCGGCAAATGATGCGTCAACGACGCGTACGCTGCCGCGCTGAAATAGTAGTTGTCTTTCTCAACACCTATCCGGCATTTATCCCAGCCTCGTGCGGCAATCACTTCACGCGACAGGTAATCCATAGGATGCCGAACGGGTGACTGAACATAGTGGTCGGGGTAACCCACTATCTGGTCGTGCTGCATGAAGACCGTGCGCTTGGCGCCGTTTGCGTCCTGTCCGCGACCAAACCATACCGGCTCCCCTTCCATTGGCAGGAGCACGCACTGGTGCACATAGAACGACCACCCGTCGTAGCCGGTGAGCCAGTTCATGTTGGTTGGATCGGAGACAATCAGCAAATCGATCTCCGCTTTTTGCATCGCTCGCCGCGTCTTCGCAATACGTGCGTCGAATTCGCTTTGTTCGAAATGCAGGCGTGCGGCGGGTGCCGCTGCGTGTACCGCTTGCTCTTGTGGTTGCGCTTGTTGCGTCATGAATGACATCGTCTCCTGTCAGAGCGTCACGTCGTTGTGAAAAAGGGTTCCCGTGTTCTGCGCACGTGCCCGTTGCAGCGCCAAGGCGGCGATCGCCGTGTCCTGTGCACCTGTTCCAGTGAGGTCGCAAATGGTGATGTCGTCGTCATGTGTGCGCCCTTGGCAAATGCCCGCAATCACATGTCCCAACTCGGCAAAACTGGCGTTCTCTGCCACCAAGCCGGCCTCTATAGCGTGATGAAGCTCGCCGAGAATGCGCGTTTGCTGAAGACGGTCGCAGATGTATCGCCCGGCCGCGAGAACCGCTGGCGCGAGTTCATTCTTGTGTTCGGCATCGGATCCCATTGCGGTGATATGCAAGCCCGGACGCAGGTCTTCAGCATGTATGAGAGGACTGCGGCTGGGTGTAGTCGTGATGGCGATATCGGCGAGTGCAAGCGCCTCATGCACGCTTGTGGCGACCTCGCAGCGAATGCCCTTCGTGCTCTTCGCCAAGCTCTGCGCGCGCTCCATGTCGCGTGCCCAGACAGTGACATGATCG
This sequence comes from Caballeronia sp. LjRoot29, assembly GCF_964252755.1. NCBI lineage: Bacteria > Pseudomonadati > Pseudomonadota > Betaproteobacteria > Burkholderiales > Burkholderiaceae > Caballeronia > Caballeronia sp. LjRoot29. Next base: position 3,407 of record NZ_CAXUPU020000054.1, read on the forward strand.
ATCTCGCGTACCAGTCGTAACGCCTCCAGCTGAAGGCGCGCTTGTTCGCCTGCCCCGATCACAGCAACACGCTTCGCATCCTTGCGTGCGAGCCAGCGCGCGGCGACCGCGCCTGCGGCCGCGGTGCGAACCGCGGTGAGATAACCGTTGTCGAGCAGTACAGCCTCCGTCAATCCGGTGCGTGCCGACAGCACCAGCATGAGGCCATTGAGACTCGGCAGACCGAGCGCGGGATTGTTGAAGAATCCGGGACTGACCTTGATGGCGAAACTATCGAAACGCGGTAACCACGCTGTCTTCACATCGACTTCGCCGGCATGCTCCGGAAGGTCGAGACGAAGGATCGGCGGCATGGCCACGGCTTCCGTCGCGAGTGAAAGGAACGCAGATTCAATCTGTTCGATCGCGGCGAGGTCGAGTGGCACCAGTGCACGCAATTGCGCTTCGCCGAGCAAGGTGATGGCGGACATGTCAAGCCTCCTGGATCAAGCGTCGATGCAGCCCGATATCGATATTCGCGCCGCTCACCACCAGCACGACTGGACCGTTCTTGAGCACCACACGGTCGATACGTCCATCAAGCAGCGCGGCAATGCCTACCGCCGCCGCCCCTTCGATCACAAGCCGTTCTTCTTGATACGCATGCACGATGCCCCGCCCAATGGACACTTCGTCCAGCAGCACGACGCTATCGGCAAGCTCTTGTGTGAGTGCAAAGGTATGTTCGTTATCCAGACCGATACCGCCGCCCAGCGAATCTGCGAGCGTCTCGACTTCGTCGACGAGCACCGGTCTTCCCGCCGCGAGACTCGCGTGCATGGCGGCGCCGCGTTCCATGGACACGCCGATCATCGCGACGTTGGCGTTGACGCGCTTGGCCGCAAACGCGACACCGCTAAACAAGCCGCCGCCTGATAACGGCACGACAATGCTCGCGGTATCGGGCAAGGCCTCCATGATCTCCAAGCCGATCGTGGCTTGCCCCGCAATCACATTGAGGTTGTCAAAAGGCGCAACGAATACGAAGCCTTCTTCGCCGGCAAGACGCAACGCCTCCGCCTGTGCTTCGTCCTGGCTCTTGCCCGCAATCACGACACGCGCGCCAAGTGCGGTGACGGCATCGACCTTGTTCTTGGGCACCAAGGCGGACATGCATACGGCCGCCTCCATGCCGAGCGCACGCGCGGCATATGCAATGGCTCGTCCATGATTTCCCGTCGATGCAGTGACCACTTTCCTGATGCCGCGCTCAGCGAGTTCGGCCAGTGCGTTAGTCGCTCCGCGCAGCTTGAAGCTGCCGGTCGGCTGCGTGGTTTCCAGCTTCAGATAGACGTCTGTGCCTGCAATCCGCGACAGCGATGCCGACGCGAGCAGCGGCGTGTGGGTCACACGTCCATCGATACGGCGACGCGCGCGATAGACATCGGCAAGCGAGAGAACAGGCATGAACGGGATCGCAAGATGAAGTAGATGCGATCGAGTCTAATGTCCTAAAAAGCGCTTTTTAATGTCCTAGTTCAATCGATGCAACGAGTGCCCGACGTTGATGCCCGGTTAATTGAAGTCGTGCACGTGCGGGTACTGCTCGAACACTTCGGCAATGGTTTCGAGCGCGGTTTTAAAGGTCGTGTCCGCCACTTCGGCGCCCACGCACAGGCGCACCGCGTTCGGCCTCTCGGCGCCACGCACGAGGAACGGATCGGGCGACGTCACCGCAATCTCGCGGTTGCGCAACTCGCGCGTGACGCGGTCCGCTTGCCAGTAATCGGGCACCTTCAACCACGCTGACAACGCTTGTGGATGACTCCCCAGCAGATAGCGGCCGAGCACCTCGCGCACCATGGCCTGCCTGGTCCCCAGACGCTCGCGTTGCACCTGAACCAGGTGTTGCGCGGTCCCGTCCAAGATCCAGCGCGTGGCGACTTCGGCCATGGGCGACGTCGCCATCCAGCTGCTCACGCGCAGCACGCTTTCAGCGCGCAGCGCAAGGCGTCGCGGCATGGTGAGATAACCTATTCGCAAGCCGGTCAGCACCGACTTCGTCATGCTCGTGCAGTAAAACGACAGCTCGGGAATCAGGCTGGCGATAGGCGTCTGCGTCTTCGCGGGCAGTGCGCCATAAACGTCGTCCTCAATCACGTACACGCCGTAACGCTCGGCAATGCGTGCGATTGCGCGACGCCGCGAATCCGGCATCAAGGCAACCGTGGGGTTGTTCAGCGTCGGGGTGCAGACGAGCGCGCTGACGCGCTCGCTGTCGCACATCTCTTCGAAATGCTCGGGACGTATGCCGTATTCATCTATCTCAAGGCCCTTGAGCGTAAAGCCCAGCACGTTCGCGGAGCCGATCACCCCGTGGTCGGTCAGGCTCTCGCACAGTACGGTGTCGCCGGGGCCGACGAACGATGCCAGCGCGAGGAAGATGCCATGGGCGGCGCCGTTGGTGACCAGCAGCGTCTCCGGATTCGCCGGCATGCCAAGCGTGGCGAGCCACGCGGCGCCTGCCTGCCGGTGATGCTCAAAACCCGCGATCGGCCGGAACGCGCGTATCCAGGGTTGATCCTCGACGGTGGCAAGCGTCGCGCACACTTTGCGCCACATGGCGTCGTGCTCCGGGGTATGGACGATTCGCGCGATAGAAAAGTCGATGACCTCACGCTCGGCGGTGTCGAGCATGTATTTCGACATGGTCTCGGTGACGCGGGCGGCAACAAAACTGCCTCGGCCCACCTCGCACCGAATCAGTCCTTGCCGCTCCAGTTCCTTATACGCGTTCGTCACGGTCTGCACGCTGATCTCCAGATCCGCCGCCACCTCGCGTTGCGGCGGCAGGCGTGCGCCTGACGCCAAAGCCGCGCTTTCGATGTCCGTCGCAATCGCTTTCACCAGACGTTTGTATTTCGACTCGACGCCATGCACCGTCCGCACCGCGTCACGCCAGCGCTCGTTCACGTTCGCCTCCACTTCATTTAGCAGCTCCCATAGTGGCGCAGAAGCAGCCGTAAAAATTATTGTCCTAGAGCAATTAGAACAAAAATATGGCTTTGTATGCTGCGTTCATGGCGATGTAGCGCAACCTCGAAACTGGAATAAAACCAAGGGTTTGCGCGCATTTTTCGCCAGCAGCGCCGCGCGGGCGGCGCAATCAACCACGCTACGGAAACGGAAACCGATCGACATGAAACTCAAACGAGTGTCTGGAATGCTGGGGGCGCTGTCCATTGTTGCGGCGGCGGGGTTGGTGGCCCATGCGGCCGCAGCGAACGCTGAAACGACCTTGCAGCGCATTCAACGCACTGGCGAAGTGCGCATTGGTTACGCGAATGAAACCCCCTTTGCCTACACCACGCCGGACGGCACCGTGACCGGCGAGTCGCCCGAGATTGCGAAGAAGGTGTTTGCCAAGCTGGGCGTCAAGAAAGTCGATGCAGTGCTCACCGAGTGGGGTTCGCTTATTCCCGGCCTGCGCGCAGGGCGCTTCGATGTGATTGCAGCCGGCATGTACATCACGCCTGAGCGCTGCAAGCAGGTCGCCTTTGCCAACCCTCAATACCAGATCCAGGACACCCTTCTGACGCTTAAGGGCAATCCGAAGAGCCTGAAAAGTTACGCGGACGTGGGTAAAAATCCTGATTCGAAACTGGCTGTGATGGCGGGATCGGTTGAGCTCGGCTATGCGCGCGACTCCGGCGTCAAGGACGGGCAATTGCTGCAGGTACCCGATACCACCGCACAGTTGCAGGCCGTGCGAGCAGGCCGTGCCGATGCTGCCGCCGGCACCGCGCTGACGATGAAGGGACTTGCCTCCAAGGCGGGTCCAACGGTCGAAGCCATTCCGAAGTTCACCGACGATCCCAAGCACACGGGTTATGGCGCCCTTGCCTTCCGCCCTGACGATACCGATCTGCGTGACGCCGTCAACCAGCAACTTAAGGTTTGGCTCGGCACGCCGGATCATCTGAAGACGGTCGCCCCGTTCGGCTTCGATAAAAGCAACCTGACGGACAAGACGGCCGCGGTACTCTGCGCCGGGTGACCGTCTTTGTTTGACGAGCCGGCGCCTGCCGGCTTGCATCGCCTCAAGTCTTAAACGAGGGACGCCATGGGCGACTTGCATGAACTCTTGCCGCTGCTGATGAAGGGCACGCTCGTCACGGTCGAGATCGCGGTATCCGGTATCGTGCTGGCCATCGTGATGGCCAGCACGGCGGCCGTTCTGCGCTCATCGACATGGCGCGTATTGCGCTGGACCGCCAACGTATACGTTGAAGTATTTCGCGGAACGTCGTTACTGGTACAGCTATTCTGGTTTTTCTTCGTGCTGCCCTTGCCGCCGTTCAACCTGGAACTGACTCCGTTCACCGTCGCCATTGTCGGACTGGGATTGCACTACGGCGCCTACGGCTCCGAGATCCTGCGCGGGGCATTGCGTTCAGTGCCGGGTGGGCAATACGAAGCGGCGCTTGCGTTGAACATGCCCGCGTCGACCAGGATGCGCCGCATTGTCTTGCCCCAAGCCATGATCAACGCACTGCCGCCGGCCACGAACCTGATGATCGAATTATTGAAAGGGACCTCGCTGGTTTCGCTGATCACGCTTTCCGACCTCACCTTCCGCGCGCGTCAGCTCGACGAGGCGACCTTCAAGACGGCTGAGATTTTTGCGTTGACGCTAGTGATCTATTTCGTCATGGCGCAGATCGTGGTCGCCATCATGCGTCATTTCGAACGCCGCGTCAGTCATGGCATTAGTGTTAAATCCATGCAGAGGATGGCGAAATGAATTCCTTTTTCGACGTCAAATACGCGGTGCATATTCTGCCCGACCTGCTGCGCGCGTCCATGTACACCATCGGCATTACGCTGGTGGGCTTCGCGATCGCCCTCGTACTTGGATTGATGCTCGCCATCTTGCGACGCAGCTCCATTGCGCCGGTCGCACGGGTGACGGGATTTTTTGTCGAGTTCATTCGCAGCACACCCTTGCTGATCCAGGTCTATGTGCTGTTCTATGTGGCGCCGCTCTACGGTCTCACCATGTCGGCGCTGACTGCGGGCACCATCGGCATTGCGGTCCACTACGCGTGTTACGTGTCCGAGGTTTATCGCGCGGGATTGAACGGCGTGGCGCGCGGGCAATGGGAAGCGGCCTGCGCATTGTCGTTGTCGCCGTGGCGCACGTATAGCGGCGTCATTCTTCCCCAAGCAATCCGCCCAGTCATTCCGGCGCTTGGGAATTATCTCGTCGCCATGTTCAAGGACACGCCTGTGCTGTCGGCCATCACGGTGGTCGAACTGATGCAACAAGCGAAGAATATTGGCTCGGAAACGTTTCGCTATCTCGAACCGATCACCATGACCGGCCTGTTCTTTTTATTGATCAGCGTGACGTTCGCCTCGGGCGTGCGACACCTTGAACGTCGCGTGAGATTGCCATGATGCAGGTTCTATTCGAACGACCTGCAGGGGCATGCTGATGGAACTCCAGGAGAAGCAGATGAAACGGGATCTCGACCCCGCACTCGGCACAGACGCCGTCACGCCCAACGTCCAGCCGATGGTGCGCTTTGCCGGCGTCACGAAACGATACGGCTCGCTCACCGTGCTTGATGCACTCGATCTGGAGGTCGGGCGCAATGAGAAGGTCGCGATCATCGGACCGAGCGGGTCGGGCAAATCCACCTTGCTGCGCGTGCTGATGACGCTCGATCCGCTAACCGATGGCCTGATCGAAGTGGAAGGCGAACCGCTCACGCACATGCGCCGTAATGGCGCGCTAGTGCCAGCCTCCGAGCGGCATGTCCGCGAAGTGCGCCGCAAGATTGGCATGGTGTTCCAGAGCTTTAACCTGTTCCCGCATATGACGGCGCTGCAAAATACGATTGAGGCGCCGCTAAGGGTGCTTGGCATGTCGAAGCGCGATGCAAACGAACGAGGCCGCGAGTTGTTGTCCATGGTCGGGCTCGACGATAAGTGCGATCACTATCCGTCGCAGCTATCGGGCGGGCAGCAGCAGCGCGTGGCCATTGCGCGGGCGTTGGCAATGAGGCCGAAGGTGATGCTATTCGACGAAGTGACCTCGGCGCTCGATCCCGAGTTATGCGGCGAAGTGCTGAACGTGATTCGGAAGCTGGGGCACGAGCACGATCTTACGATGCTGATGGTGACCCACCAGATGGGATTCGCAAAGGAATTCGCGGACCGCGTGTGTTTCTTCTCGCAAGGAAAGATCATTGAGCAGGCGCCACCGCAGCAGTTTTTTGGAGCGCCGCAACATGAGCGCACGCAACAGTTCCTGCGTGCTGTGCGGGAAGCGACCTGACATGCTCCGGCCATCGTGACCGATGGGCCCGGGCATTCCGAAGTTCACGCCGTGGCGGGAAAGAACCCGAGGTAATCGAATGCGGGTGCATCGGCTTTGACGTAATGAACACCCGTTGCTCCTATGGACACAAGCGTATCCACGGTTTCACGACGGTTCGATACAACTTTCCACTGCGGAAAATCCTCATCTGCAGCGCAGCTTTCGCGAGCACGTTTCAACGCGGCTATGGCGAGGTCGACAGGCGGCGAATAGACCACCAGCCCTTCGTTACCCAGCGCTGCCGCGTCAATGTCCAGATCGGCGCATGCGCGTGCTTTGGCCGGGGCGTCGCTGACATCGGCGGCACGCGACTTGGCAATCAACGCGAACGTCTCGGGATCGACCACGCGTTGTGCACGCATCAGTAGCGGCTTGTCCGAGGTCCACGCTTCCGGCGGACATTCTTTCTGCTCGGGCTTCAACTCGATGAACGGATTGATCTCCGCCGGATAAATCCGGCAGACAGTCGGGCGTTCCTCATACACGCCGCAACTCAAGTTCGATTGCAGGTGCGGACACGCACCCTCGAACGATGCTGCCAGCACCACCACTATCCGCACGGGCAACTCGCCGCTAGCCGCGGCGAACGACCGGCGGCGTTTATGCTGCGCTTGCAGGTTGTCGGCGGGCGGCTCATCTGGCCATGGCACGGCCTCGCAAAGAAACTGGACCTCGCCGCCGCGCTCAAGCCATAAGATCGCTTCGTCAATGCTCAAAGGCAGCTTGAGGTCATGGCAGCATTTGCCGCACATGGTGCATTCAAAATTGATATCCATCTAGTGACGCTTCTCCTCGAAAGGCATCTGTAATTGGCGGGGGCGCTGGCGCAGTGCCGGATGATAAAAGCGGGACCTGTATGCCTATTCGGCGATTTCAGGGAACGGGTTACATGTCCAGGGGTTTTTTGCGCTGATTTTCGACGCTTGCTTTCTGTGCTTACTTTCAGCAACCATTCACCGAGTGATCGTTCGCGCGCCTTTGTCCATTAATGCTGGCCTCTTACGTGAAGCGAGACTCTATCCGGGCAGATTCTATTCTCTTTGGCGACGCAAGAAATACAAAGGCGGCCGACTGGAGATTCCCGGGCGCCCTGCTGTGATATCGGACTCTAAGCTTAAGCGCTCGCATCGGCGAAGGCATAGCCTGGTCCTAGCATCGGTTAGCGCTGTGCGACGCTCGACTCCGGCACACCTGCTGCTGCAGAATCGCCCCACCCACCCGAACAAATCGACTTCATAAGACGCCGCGGCCTGTGCGCGCCATAACGTCTGCGACGGAATATTGATCCCATCAGGCCGAAGCTGCGACGCCGGGCAATCCGCTCGTCCGTCGCCTGGACATTTTTTGCTCCGATTAAATCGCTAGGAATTTTTTATGAATCGCTGTGATCGTTTAGCGTCTGAGTGCCTTCGAATGCAGCCGTTTCTGGAAGAAAATCACGACATCGGCTAGCGCCGCCGGATGTGTTCCCAGCTCATGGTGCGAAGCGTTGCAATGGCGCGCGACTTCGGTAGGCACGCCGGCAGCAATCAATTCGCTCGCGTATTTTTCTGCTTCAACGTGCAGCAGATCGTGCTCCGCACTGGCGATCAATGCCGGCGGCAAACCGGCCAACCGGCGTGACTCAATCGGGCCGCGTACGGATGGAGCCATTGCGATGCATTGGGCAAATACGCTCGATAACGTTGCGCACTCGCGCGCGCCAAGATCCGGAGCGACAATCTCGTCCGCCTTGGCCATGCGCGTCATGCTGGGATCGAGTAAAGGCGCAAGCAGCGCCTGCGCGGAAAAAGCGAACTGGCCGCGATCCCGTGCGACCGCGGCAAGACAGGTCGCGAGATTGCCGCCGGCATCGTGACCGGCCACGCCCATGCGCCTCGCATCCGCGCCTTGCGCGCGGGCATTGGCTACCGCCCATTGGGTCGCGCGGTAGCCATCTTCGAGCGCGGCGGGAAATGGAAATTGGGGAGACAGCGAGTAACCCACCGACACCACCCACGCCTGCGTGCGACGGGCGATTGTCGCTGCCGCAATCTCTGCGTCGTCGGGCGAGCCACGTACAAAACCACCGCCGTGGAAATAAATGACGATCGGTAAAAGCGCGCCTTTAGATGCCGGCAAATAGCTTCGTACCTTGATGAGTTGCGCGTGTCCCGTGATCGATACATCTTCGATGCCAAGCGTCCGATCGCTCGTCGATTGCATGTTCCATGTGACGCGTTATGCGTCATTCCGCCAAAGTTACGATGCATCCCATTGTGGGCTTCAGCGCAATTCTGATAAATGGTTATAATCCAGAAGACAATTCGCTCGCTTTGAACAATCGCGATAGAACGCAGCGAGGTACCCATTTCTGCTTGAACAACGGGCTGCCGCGTGCGCCGCTAAGCGTTGAAAGTGAGGCACCATGGACCGGCTACAGGCAATGCAGGTCTTCACGAAAATCGTGGAGATGCACAGTTTTTCCCGCGCCGCGGATGCGCTGAACCTGCCGCACGCGTCCACCACCACGATCATCAAGAACCTGGAGGCACACCTGCGTGTGCGCCTCCTGCAGCGCACGACAAGACGGTTGAACCTGACTCCGGAAGGAGCGCAATATTACGAACGCTGTCTGCGCATCCTGGCTGAAATCGATGAAACTGAGGACTCCCTCTCAAATACTGGAAAGGGTCCGCGAGGCAAGCTTCGCATCGACATGCCGGGGTCTATCGGCAGGTTGATCGTGATGCCAAGGCTGATCGAGTTTCGCGAGCGCTACCCTGACATTGACTTGATGGTCGGCTTCGGAGACAAGCCCGTGGACCTCGTGCAGGACGGCGTGGAATCGCCACCTGGCACCCAAGGTGCGCATGTTTGTTGACTGGATTGCGCTGGTCTTCAAAAAATGTCCGTTGATGTCCGATAACAAGGACATTCAAGGCCGCTGCCTGATCGCCGGAGCCGACTACGAGGCAGCTTTATACGGCACCGGCACAGCCCGCGCGCCTGCCACACCCGCGACCCCTGCACAAGCCTACGCGTGATTCCCTTTAGCCCGCGTGCACCGCAGTCATCATCGTCGAGTGATCAGGCGTGTCGCTCCAAAACGCGAGATTGTTCGCGTATCAACAATTAACTATTCGTTCCAAACATATTTATCTAATGCCGATGTTTGATTAAGTTGGTATCCGTTTTCATCCGTGGGGGAAAATCCTCCCCCTGCCTCCACGGCCAGCCCCGGATTTGCCCAAAAGGTCCGGGGCTTTTTTACCCGTGGTTAGCGCAGAAAAACGCAAATACATGACGTATGGCTGCGTAATAAAATACGCCGAATAAACCGGTGACGCAGTTGAAATGAACTATTGGAGGGGACATGAAGAAGCTCACAGCCGTTGCGCTGGCATCGGTGTTGGCTACGGGCGCGGGAGTCGCGCGCGCTCAAAGCAGTGTGACCTTGTATGGGCGTATAGACGCCGGCCTCGAGTACATGACCGACGTACCGACGGGACAAAATCCCGTGACCGGCGCGGCGACCGGAAGCAGTCATCGCTTCAAGGCCGAAAGTGGAGACTGGGGGACGAGTCTCTGGGGCTTCAAGGGTGTGGAGGATCTTGGCGGCGGCACCAAAGCCGTATTCCACCTGGAAGGCGCATTCAGCACCATGACGGGTCAAGGCCCTTCGAACGGCGGCTTGTTCGACCGGTATGCCACAGTGGGAATTGCTGACGATCACTTCGGTACGGTGCTTCTTGGCAAGGAGCTTTTCCTCTCGAACGGTGTCTGGGACTTCGACCCGTTTGGGCAAAGCAACTGGTCATCGGCGTCGCTCGTTCGCGGCCGTAACTGGAATCACACGAGCAATAACATTTCGTACCAGTCGCCTACCATTGCCGGCTTTGACATTAGCGGACAATACGCGTTATCCAACGCGACCAACTGGAATGGCAACGGCACGACCGCGCAAGGCCGCGCCGACGCTATCCAGATCACCTACACGCAACCCGTTTTCCAGATCCGTGCGATCTACGATGAATGGCGCGATGCCGCTAATGGAACGCTGGACGACGCTTTCAATTTCTCTCGCGAATACTTTGGCGGCGTCAATGTGTTCTTAGGGAAATTCAAGCTGCAGGCGGTTTATCAGCAGTCGCATTCAACCTCCGGCGCTTTGTCGGGCGGCATCACGACCACTAGCCAGGAATGGGGCGGCGTGACGTGGCAAGCTACGCCAGCGGCCGCGCTCATTGCCGCGGTGTATCACATCAACGCAAACAACGGCGGCGGCAATGCGACCCTCTACACAATCGGCGGCACGTACAACCTGACGAAGCGTACCCTGCTCGATTTCCAGATTGCGACCGCCCGCAACAGCGCCAATGCGAACTTCGGCTTGAACGCTAATTCCTTCGGCGATACAACCGCTACCGACAATCCGCTTCCCGGTCACAGCCAGTCGGGCGCATACGCGGGGATTCAGCATCTTTTCTAGGCAATCCGCCTAAGCAATGCGTGCACCGATACTTGCCGGTTGCACGCATTGCCTTAAGCGACACGTCTTTGCTTGCGGCGTTTATCGTGGTACCAGGCTGAGCAAACAGAAGCAGTCATGGGTGAGCGCAATGCGCTCTTAAACAGGCATCGCCTAAATTCTGGTTAAGCCCATTTCGGCTAAGCGCATTAGGAAGTCGTGTACGATCCGGTTTTAAATCTGCCTGACTTACCATGCTCGCGCTGAAGCTGACGCTGGTCCCGTTCTTTCTGCTGGTCGTTTCCATGTCGGGCAAATGGTGGGGTCCCACTATCGCAGGCTGGCTTGCAGGACTGCCCTTTGTTGCCGGCCCTATCCTGTTCCTGCTAGTCCTCGCTCACGGACCAGTTTTCGGAGCGCATGCGGCTACCCTGTCGTTGTCCGCCATCCTCGCTTCCGAAGCATTTAACTTCGCTTATGCATGGACCTGCCGATCCCGGTCCTGGCCTCTTGCCCTGACAACTGGACTCGCAAGCTGGCTCGTCGCAGCCATTGTCCTCGCTTCAATGCCGGCATCGCCCGCATGGGCTATCGCGGCCGCGCTGATTGCCGTCGCGTTCGGACAGACGTTTCTCCCTCGTAGCAACGCCATTGCCCGAGTTGCACCGCTTGGCCGCAACGACCTCATTGGACGCATGATTGCGGGCGCTGCGCTAACGGTCCTGGTCACTACGCTATCGTCTGCGCTCGGGCCCAACTGGAGCGGACTTCTGGCGGTGTTCCCGCTGTTGGGGATCGTGCTTTCTGTCTCGTCTCATCGGGCGCATGGCCCTGACTTTGTAGTATCGCTTTTGCGAGGCATGGTACTCGGCCGGTTCTCCTTCGTCGCGTTCTGTCTCGGCCTTATCTTCGCACTCCCCAGACAAGCGGCCTCCCTGGCATTCGTCGAAGCCGCCATCCTCGCAATGGGCGTGCAATGGACCACCAAACGCCTCGCACACGCACAACGCGCCCGCACGGGCGAGGTGCTGCCCGTGCCCGCGCCGCGAGAGTGAGCAACCAGGTTATTACGCATGGCAGCGGGCTTAGATCTGCCCCAATCCGCCATCGACTGCAATCTCGCCGCCGGTCAGGTACGACGCAGCAATCGGCCGGCTACCGCATGTGATATCTGGATAAACCCTTAGCGCTACACCCTGAAGATGAGATGACGAATGTCCTAGAACAACGCATCGATCTTGACGAACGCTTAGGGCGAATTCCAGGCTATTCATGAAGTCAAAATCTACAGAAAGCGGAGTCCAGCAAGTCTCTGTCTTGAATGAGATGCGAGTATGCAAGCGTCCTCGCGCGTCTCATGGAAAACCCCGGCACATTCATCGTCCTAGGACATCGAATTGGGATCACACTGAGCGGTATCTTGAATCAGCAGTGGCGCCTGCGTTGCCGCTGCCCATGATTCAGGAGGAAGACAATGAGCTACGCACAGCCAACGATCAATCAACCAGCTCGACAGACCCCATCCAGTCTTCTGCGACGGGCAATTGCGGCGTCAGCATTAGGCAATGCCACCGAATGGTTCGACTATGGCATCTACGCTTACGGCTTGACCTATATCTCGGCCGCCCTGTTTCCCGGCAGCACCGCCGAAGCCACCTTGTTCGCGCTGGCGACCTTCGCCATATCGTTTCTCGTGCGTCCGCTAGGCGGCCTGTTCTGGGGACCGCTTGGCGACCGGCTAGGGCGAAAATACGTGCTTGCCCTGACGATCATCATGATGTCGGTCGCCACGCTTCTTGTAGGGCTGCTACCCACCTACGCCAGCATCGGCTTATGGGCACCTGCGTTGCTGATCGTATTGCGCCTGGTGCAAGGATTCTCGACCGGTGGCGAGTACGGCGGAGCAGCGACCTTCATGGCCGAATACGCGCCGGACAAGAAACGTGGCTTCTGCGGCAGTTTCCTCGAATTCGCCACGCTGGCGGGCTTCTCGCTTGGTGCGCTGTTAATGCTCGGTTGCTCGTTTGTGCTAGGCAACGAAGCGATGCATGCCTGGGGATGGCGCCTGCCCTTTCTGATTGCTGCGCCGCTCGGCATGATCGGGTTTTATCTGCGCGCCAAAATGGAGGACACACCCGTCTTCCTCGAACTCGAACAGTCAGCACAAAAAAAGCAGCACGCAAGGGTATCCCTGAAAGAACTGCTGACCGAGTTCTGGAAGCCCCTGTTATTGCTGGGCGGCCTGGTCGTGGCATTGAACGTCGTCAATTACGTGCTGCTTGCCTACATGCCGACCTTCATGCAAAAACAGTTAGGCATGAGCGAAAACATGTCGTTGCTCGTACCGCTGGTCGGCATGCTGGCGATGATGGTATTCCTGCCCTTCGCGGGCACGTTCTCCGACCGGGTCGGCCGCAAGAACGTCTGGTGGTTCTCCTTGATCGGGCTCTTTATCGCCGCGGTGCCCATGTTCATTCTGATGACGCATGGCACGATTGGCGCACTGATCGGTTTCGCCGTATTAGGTCTGCTCTATGTTCCTCAATTAGCGAGCATCTCGGCCATGTTTCCGGCAATGTTCCCTACTCAGGTCCGCTACGCAGGCATGGCGATCGCCTATAACGTGTCGACCTCCATCTTCGGCGGCACCGCGCCCATGGTCAACGAATGGCTCATCGGGCGTACAGGCAACAACCTCATTCCGGCTTACTACATGATGGCTTCATGTTTGATTGGTGCCCTTGCGTTGGTCTTCGTCACAGAGACCACCGGCTGTTCGCTGCGCGGGCGAGGTATTCCCGGTAAGGTGCAAACGTGATCCTGGACAGGGCATTGTCAATGCGCGGCGGTGACTGTTCTGGCTTGTAGAGTATTACCCCTTGGCGGCTGCGGATCGCCTTGTTTCCGCGTGCAAGGGTTTGCTTGAGCGTTCATGGCCGCGGGCGCCGGTATTTGGTATTCGGTCTTCTCAGGAGGAAAGTCCATCATGCGTATCGGTCTGCCTAAAGAAATCAAGAACCACGAATATCGGGTCGGGCTGACGCCCGCAGGCGTTCGCGAGCTGGTGTCTCACGGACACGAAGTTGTCGTCCAGACAGCGGCGGGTGCGGAGATAGGGTTATCGGATGATGCGTACCGGGCTGCGGGCGCGGCTGTCGTCGACACGGCGCAAGAAGTGTTCGCGACTGCGGAGATGATCATCAAGGTGAAAGAGCCCCAACCCGTCGAATGCGCGATGCTGCGTGCAGGGCAAATTCTTTACACGTACCTGCATCTTGCGCCTGACCCGGAACAGACACGAGCGTTGATCGAGTCCAAAGCCGTCTGCATTGCTTACGAAACCATCACGGGTCAAGGCGGCGGTTTGCCCTTGCTCGCTCCCATGAGTGAAGTCGCGGGCCGCATGTCGATCCAGGCCGGCGCGGCGCATCTGGAGAAATCCAAGGGAGGAATGGCGTTGCTGCTCGGCGGTGTTCCCGGCGTAGCGCCCGCACATGTGGTGATCATTGGTGCCGGCGTGGTCGGGACCAACGCGTTGCAGATTGCAGTGGGCATGGGCGCCCGCGTGACAATCATCGATAAGAACCTCGAGCGCCTGCGCGCACTGGATGTGATCTACGGCAACCGCGTCACCACGCTATGCTCGAACGCGCAGACGATCGAGGATTCAACGCATGCCGCCGACCTCCTGATCGGCGGCGTGCTTATCCCCGGTGCGGCCGCGCCGAAGCTCGTGACCCGCGACATGATTGCGCACATGAAGCCGGGCGCCGTGGTTGTCGATGTCGCGATCGATCAGGGCGGCTGCTTCGAGACGTCCCGGCCCACGACGCATACCGATCCAACTTTCGTCGTGGATAACGTCGTGCATTACTGCGTGGCCAACATGCCGGGCGCGGTTGCGCGAACCTCGACGTTCGCGCTCACGAACGCAACGATCGGCCACGCACTGGCGATCGCGGACAAAGGATGGCGGCGCGCGTTGTCGAACGATCCACATTTGCGGGCCGGCTTGAACGTATGCGAGGGACACGTCACTTACAAGGCCGTTGCACGCGCACTCGGTTATACGTACGTGCCGGCGGAAAGCCTGCTTACGTGAGTCTCGGGGCGTTATCGGAACCATAAAAGCCGATGCCTCGCGCTCAACCGCGAGGCATTGGATTTTTCCTGACGGACCATACAGTCCCGCAGGGGATTCCCCCGCCGTACAAGCCGGCGTGTTTCGATCCGGCGTTATCTCGAACGCATCTTCTGCTGCAATAGCGCCTTCACCTCCGGCCATTCCGAATCGATGATGCTAAACCGCACCGAGTTACGCTTGCGGCCGTCGGGCATGATCCGTTCATGCCGGACAATACCTTCCTGCTTCGCACCAATACGCAGGATTGCCGCCCGGGATTTTTCGTTCAGCTCGTCGGTCGTGAATTGGACGCGCACGGCCTTCATGACTTCAAACGCGTGGGTCAAAAGTAGGTACTTCGCTTCAGTATTGACGCCCGACCGCTGCGCCGACGCACTCAGCCAGGAGTGCCCGATTTCGAGCTTTCTATTCACGCGATCGATCTTCCAGAACCGGGTGCTGCCCACCGCCTGCCCAGTCTCTCGCTTGACGATCACGAACGGCATCACGGTTTCGGCCTGCCGACCGGCAAGCGCGGTGGCGATATATTGTCCGGCCGTCTCGGGACCGGGAACGACCGTGACCTTCATGGTCCACAATTCGCCATCTGATGCGGCGTCGACCAGCGCCTCCTGATCCGACGACTGCAGAGGACGAAGTTCGATAGTGGGACCGGTCAGCGTAGGCTGCATATCGTGCGAAGCGTCAGGGATCATGGTCAGCGACTTAAGCTTGAGGGTCTCAATCATAAGTCAAACGCCGAAGATCGATTCCGGTTTGGCGCAGTCCCGAATCCTTTCTTTGGGCAAGGCCGACTCCTCAGGTCCCCAATTGCTAAAACCCCTTGGAATCAAGGCCGGTTTTGCGTTTTCTGCATCCAGTCAACAATGCCGTCGACTACCTTTTCTTCATTTCCGTAGTAGCCGTGCGGAGTCAGGGAGCCACAATCATCCTGGGTACGTTGCGTGCCACCGCTAACGGTCAGGACCGTTGTTGGAGCATGGCGGATCGATTGCGCGATTGACTGCGCCATGGAAGGCGGCGCGACCTTGCATTTGTCATCGGCGTTTGCAACGACTAGCGCAGGTGCGCGGACATCGTCAGGATGTGCATCGAAAACGGTTTCATGAGAGCCACCAAAAATGGACACGGACTCGGTCAAGATCAGGCCGGCAAGCTGCGTTCTGCCGGCATGCGATGCGGCGTTCATGGCGGCAATGGAACCTTGGCTAGTACCAAGCACCCAAACAGGGACATTAGCCTGCCTATGTGCAAACTCAATGATCTTTTTCGTTACCTCTGCGTACTCGGCGCTGCTGCGCTGCCCTCGCATGGACTGATGATCCAGAGCATCGACCAGCACGATGCCATAACCGCGGTCATGCCAGAGATCGTCCGAGCGCACGACGAAATTTTTCGCATTCTTGACGCGCCCACTCTTTTCAATGTCGACCTCGCCGGTGCCTCCAGGAAACATCACGATGATGCCTTTTGGTTCGTGTCCTGCAGCCGTGTACAACACGCGCTGGAAACCTCCGCCTTGCAAGGGCAGGTCCTGCACTATGCCCTCGGCGTCCGACGAGACATCCATGACCTGGGCACTGTCTATTGAGGAATGATGCGGGCCAAGCTGGCGTCCAGAAGCGTGAGCGACGGAAACGCAGAATAAGGCCGCAAGTGAGATGCTTAATAGAAAGTGACGCAAAAGAAAGTGACGCGGCCCAAGTTGAAACATTCAACGCTCCTGTCGGACTAAGCAGCCCAATTAAAATTTTCCGGTGTGCTCATTTGATCCATTCCACCGGAAAAGCGCACAGGGTACAAAGCGTTGATTGGAATGTAAAATATATTCTTTATGCTGCTGCCATACTAAATACGTATGCGTTATTGAATCAGTTTTTGCGATCGACCACCGCGGTCCAGATCTGATCGCTCGACTTGGTCCACCTCCGCGACGCTTGCTCGACCACTTCCACTATTCCTTCGTTTAACCCTTCCTGCTAGCGGCACTTCATTCAGAGTCCGAACGAATATCGATCTGCTCCATCTCGCACGTCCAACTTTCGTTCAGCCGGGACGGCGTTAAATTGACTGCCCCACCCTTCGCAAACGTTTGCATGCTTGCCCGACGATAACCCCCGATGCGCCAAGCCCGACAAGGCTTTGCGACCTCAACAACAAGCCCGGGATTATTTTAGATGCGAGCACTTTTTTACGAATTATTACGATATATTACGACCGCAACAGAATGTCTACGTACTGCCTGGGAGCAGCGAACAGATGAAAGCATTGCGAATACTTCATAGCGAGTCGTCAAGGGGTTGGGGCGGCCAAGAGCATCGCACGCTCAAGGAAATGATCGTGTTGCGCGCCCGGGGCCATGCTGTTGAAGTCGTCTGTCCCGTCGATGCCCGCCTCGGCGTGCGCGCGAAGGAAGAAGGTTTCGCCGTCCATCACGCGAGGATGAAAGGCGGCGCGGACGTCTCGTCCATGTTGACCATCAAGGCCCTGCTGACACGACGCAAGTTCGACGTTCTCAACACGCATAGCGGCCACGACAGCATTGTCGCGGGCACGGCGGGACGGCTTGCCCGCACGCCGCTCGTGGTCCGCACGCGCCATCTCGCCTTGCCCATCAGTTCACTTGCCACCTACACGTGGATTCCGCATCGCGTGATTGCAGTGAGCCGCCATGTTCGTGAATACCTGATTTCAGTGGGTGTATCGAAGAGCCGCGTTGAAACCATCTACGACGGTATCGTCAAGCCGCCCGCCCTTTCGCATTCCACGTTACGCGGTGAACTCGGGCTTGGCGCGGACGCGATCATCGCGGGCATGGTTGCCATCGTGCGCGACAAGAAAGGCCATGAGGATCTGATCGATGCTGTCCGACCCATGCTTGCGGAACGTCCGAACCTGCACGTCGTGATGGCCGGCGACGGGCCGTGGTTCGACAAGATCAAGAATGTTGTCGACGGTTTCGCGATTAGCGATCGTATTCATCTACTGGGCTTTCGCACGGACATTCCGAATGTGCTGCAGGGCTGCGATTTTTTCGTACTGCCAACGCATCAGGAAGCGTTAGGGCAGTCGTATATTGAGGCCATGGCGGCGGGGTTGCCGGTCATCGGCACCGACGTCGACGGCGTGCCGGAACTCATCAGCCACGGCATTAACGGGCTGCTCGTGCCGCCGCATGACATTGAAGCGCTGCGTGCGGCTATTGCCCGCCTGATCGATAACCCGAGGCTGCGCGCGCAACTCGGCGTGGCGGGGCGCCTTCTGACCGATGCGAGCTTTACGGTCGACGGCATGGCCGACGAAACTATCGACTTCTATGAACGCGGCATCAGCGAACGGCGGCTTAACGCGTGAGAGGGCAAGGGAAAGCACAAGCGGTGCCCGTATTGATGTATCACCACATCAGTACGTCGCCGGGAATGATCACAGTTGCGCCCGATCGCTTTGCGGATCAAATGGCCTACCTCGCGAAAGCGGGCTATAAAACCGTGGGGGCCGGTCAGTTGAGTGCGTATCTGGCGGGCGCATCGTTGCCGGAAAAGTCGGTTGTCCTGACCTTCGATGACGGTTACCTCGACAACTGGGTGCACGCTCATCCTGTGCTGCTCCAGCATGGTTTTACCGCCTTGTGTTTCCTGGTCACTAGTTGGCCCGGCGACGGCGCGCCACGCGCTCACGCGCAATCGGGCAGCGAACTTCCTGAGTTGCTGGGTCATCGTGAAGGCGACCTGGCTATCGAGAAGGGCGAAGCCGATCGCGCCATCCTGCGATGGTCCGAGATTGATGCCATGCGTCGCGCGGGAACATTCGAATTTCATAGCCATACGCACACCCACGTGCGCTGGGATAAAGTCGCGCGCAACCGTGAAGAGAAATGTGCGGGGTTGAGGCACGACCTCCTCGCTGCGCGTGCGGCGCTCGAGATGCGCACGGGCGAAGCGTCTGATCACCTGTGCTGGCCTCAAGGCTTCTACGACGACGACTACCGGCAAGTTGCGCGCGAAACCGGCTTTAGGCACTTCTACACGTGCGAGATGGGTCCCAACATTCGCGGGGTTAAAGAAGCCGACGAACGATCGATTTATCGGCTGGAGGTGCGTGACCGGCCAGCGTCGTGGCTTGCTTCAAGGTTGTGGGTGCATAGCCGCCCGGCCTTGAGCCGCGCTTATCTTGCACTAAAGCGATGACGGCTGATCCGTCGCATCTCTAGCTGCCGCGCCGGGAATTGCTAGAATCGCGGCTCACACGCAAAGTGGCCGCCGCTCATGAAAAATTACCGATGCCCGCCGTCAGGCGTTTTATCGCTGGTACTTGCCATCACGGTGCTTGGGTCAATACCGGTTCGCGCCGCTAGCGACCCGGTTGAAACGATCATCATGGTTCGGCACGGAGAGAAACCCGCCGACGGCCTGGGTCAGCTAAGCTGCCAGGGCTTGAATCGCGCGCTTGCGTTGCCTCGGGTCATCGAAAGCAAATATGGCAAACCAGACTTGATTTTTGCGCCCGATCCGGCCAAGCAAAAGAACGATAGCGGCACTAAGTACGACTATGTCCGCCCGCTAGCGACAATCGAGCCGACCGCGATCTATTTTGGCCTGCCCGTGAATGCATCAATCGGATTTTCCCGGACCGACGACCTGCACGCGATCCTGCTGGCGCCTCAATACAAAAGCAGCCTGATCGTAGTCGCTTGGGAGCATAAGATTATTGAAGCGCTTGCCCGCAAGATGGTCAGCGACGCAGGCGGCGACGCGGCAAGCGTGCCTCATTGGGCTAGCGCGGATTACGACAGCATTTACGTGCTGCGTATTACACGAACCGATGACAAGATCAACGCAGCCTTTAGCGTTGAGCACGAAGGGTTGAACCATCGGTCAGTGACGTGTCCGGGTGCCTAGCAAACGCCCGCTAGCAATGCGGGAATGCGGGAATGCGGGCTCAGATATTAAAGAACCCAAATATCGACACCGCGATCCCGGCTACGCCCGCCAGACCCGCGAGAACAAACAGCTTGCGGCTGCCTGTGAGTGATGTAATGGCTGCTAGCGAAATAGCCACGTTGATCAACGCGAGCGCCTGACCAAACATATGTTGCGGATGCTCCTTGCGCTCGGATTGCAGGTTGGCTTCTTCCACCTGCTTTTCCATGTCGTGCGCCTTGGTCTGGATCTCTTTCTTTCGAAGCTCGTATTTAGCGATCTGGTCGCGGTAGTACGCCTGCTTCTCCGGACCGGACAATTCAGCGGCAAGCTCCATCAGATGTCCCTTGCTGGATTGCGCCTGATACAGATTCCATTCGTCGCTGGTCTTGCTTTGCAGCAATACAGCGTCGTTCTTGAAGAGCAGCGACTGCGTTTGCAAGACCCCTTCCTCGTAGTGCAAGAGACCGGAAAGCGCCGCGAGGATGGCGGTGAAGACGGCAACCCAACGGGATAGCGGATCACCTGAATGCGCAGCACGCTCAACCGCATGTTCGTGAAGGGTACTTTCATTCGACATGGATCGGGTTTCCGACTTAAGACTGGTTATTTGCGTGGCAGGATTATCGCAGCGCTTGATGACGCGACAAAAAGCGCTTGGGCGCTAAGGGCCGAAAATATACGTTCGCGACTGGGGTTATTTGAATGCTGTCGCCGGCTCCATGCCAGTCAATAAGCACTAAGCGGCTAGACATACGCAATAAGACCGGCAGCCGGTCATGCTCGCGAGACGAACAAAACCGGCTGCCAGGTCATCATCGAATCACGCGCTCACTTCGGTTGCTCGTCGTGATGCTCGCCACCCCTGGCTGCTGGCGGATGCTGTTCCGGATGCGCATGCGGGGGTTCCTCCCGATGCGCTTCCTGCTGAACAGGCGGACGAACTGGCTGCTGCCTTTCCACATGGGGAACCGGCGCTGCCGGCGGCTCGACCGGACGCGCATGCTGCGCTTCATGCTCTTCTGCACGAGGCGCGGCTTGCGGCACCGCATGCAGTTGCTGAGCCTCTGGCGCATGCATGGCTTGCTCTTGCTGAGGCTCCTGCCGTGGCTGCTGCCGTGGCGCTTGCGGCGCGTTCTGAACCGGACGCTCGGCATGAACTGCTGCGGGCTCGCGGTTTTCTCCGGGCGGACGGGGCGCTCCATTTTCAGCGGCTAAAGGCGCACGCTGCTGCATGGGTTCCGCGGGACGCGCGGCCTGTTGCGGCCGCACTTCTTCGCGCGGCGCATTCGGTGCAACGTTCCTTTCAGGCGAGCCCTGTTCTCCGGCAGGACGTGCCGGCTCCCGGTTCACCAGGCGATAACCTTGCGGCGATGGCATCGCCGACGCACCCCGGTTCAACGGATGCACAAACGCTGCGGGTACTGTCGTCCGCACAATCGGCTCACCTGCGCCGGCTACGCGCCCACCGCTGCTCGCGAAGTGTTGTGCGAGCGTGTCCCTGTACGCTGCCGGCACAACTGGCGCGCGCGTAGCAACGACTTGTCGCTGCGCGGCCATCGCGGGAGCCCCGGCAGAAGCGGGCCGCAAGCCGCCCGTGAAGCTGCCGCGTACCGGTGCGATACCAGGCGTGCCCGCCCCGACCTGCGCGGCGCCAATTTGTTGCGCCGTCAACCTGCGCGATGCCTGCGCTACTTGCTGGCCATGCACGAACGTATCCGCCGGCACAGCGGTAATAGCGCCGGGAACACGCTGGTTGATGTACGTGTTGTGAATGTTCGTGATGTTGTTGACGATGGTCGTGCTGTGCACATTCGTGATGTTCACGTTGTTGACCCGGTTGTAATAGCTCGGGCTATAACCCGAACCCGGATGCCACGGTTCGTGCGGACCCAACGCAAACCACGCAACCCCTGCACCTACAGCGCCGCCAACGGCCAAGTCGACGCCCCAGTGCGAACCACCGCCTCCGCCGCCCACGAACGCCACCAGCGCCGGCGCATACACTGGCTGCGCCACGACCACGGGTCCCGGCACCCACGCCCAGGCATTACCCAGATACGCCCATCGACCATAGTGGAAAGGGGCGAAGCCCCAAGGGGCATCGTCTATCCAGGTCCAGCCCCAAGGCGCAATCCACGTCCAATGACCTTGGTGATAAGGCGCCCATTGCGCGGTGACCGCAACGGTCGGCACCCAGACTTCACCGTAGTTCGGGTCACTGCGCCATGTGCCGTTCGCATCCAGGTCTTCGTAACCCGGAATCTCTCGCGATACATATCGTGCGGAGGCCGAAGCATCTTCCGCGCGATCGCGGCTTGCCACCCATTGGTCGAAGGTATCGGGAGCGGGTGCTGGACCGCCAGCCTGTTGCTGGAGATTCACTCCGGTGAACGTGATCTGCTGGCCTGCAGTCATCTGCAGTGCGCCGCCGTCGCCATAGAGGTTGGCGGTACCGCTTCGCAACGTCACCGTGGTCGAGTTACCGTCAGGCGCAACATCTACCCGGAATTCGCCGGGACTCGCTGCCTGCATCGCGACGTTCGGTGTATCTATTTCGACGGTCTGCCCTGAGGGCAACGCCCTCAGCCGCGTGGAGAGTGTTCCTCGCGTGACCTTCAACTGCAGGTTCTTGTCGTCTATATCGACAATACTCAAGGCCGTCTGTTGACCCAGCCGCAGCGCAGTGGAACCAACATGCAGTTCGCCTCGGGCACCCCTGTCTGCCCACAATTGATCGCCGGTAGTGAGAGGACGGTTCAGTTCGGCATAAGACCAGTCTGTTGCTCCGGCGGGTTCCATGGTCACGCTGCCGTCGAAGAAGTTAAGTCGGGCGACGCGGCCTGGGGGATCAATGGCAGAGGCGGCCGACGCGGTCGGTGAC
Source organism: Caballeronia sp. LjRoot29 (assembly GCF_964252755.1). Lineage (NCBI taxonomy): Bacteria > Pseudomonadati > Pseudomonadota > Betaproteobacteria > Burkholderiales > Burkholderiaceae > Caballeronia > Caballeronia sp. LjRoot29. Next base: position 26,168 of record NZ_CAXUPU020000054.1, read on the forward strand.
GGGACGGATTGAGCCCGGCCTGGCATAGGGACCACGGCTAACAATGCCATGGCAGAGAGTACGGCTGCATGGGTTCGGCGCAAGCTTGCCTTCATGGGTGCAACCTCCGAAAGATTTCAGTTTGTCAGGTCAGCTTCGACCTAAGACACGCACTGTCTAACGCAGGTTTGCCACCCGTGGATGACACACTTCACATTACATACACTCCGTTGCAAACGATGACGTGACATTTAGAAAAAACGCATGGCGAACTTAGAAAGGCGTCAAGACTAGCGCCGAGACTATTAACTGCGAATAAGCCGGAACACGGATCTTCTCTCTAACGGCGCCACGCGATACAAGCGGCGCGCGTTAGCGTTTATTTGTAAAGCACCTGGCGCTTCAGGTCCTTGGAAATAGCCCCCGCAATGCCGGCCCACTCCGCCAGCTTGGCGCCGCTGCATACATTGCTTGTAAGCCTGCGTTCGAGCAGCCGGTCAATCTCCACCGTATTGTCGCGCTGCCGGTAACTCGAGTGATAAGAAATCTCGCCGCTATCCATGGATATGCCCGACGGAATCGCCAGGATTTTCGCGTTGCCGGGGATCTCGACAACATAATGCTCTCTCAACCTTGTCCCTCCGCAGATGCCGTCCAACGGACTATTCATGCGCCGGAGCACGAGCTCGGAAAAACTCTGGATGGAGTCAAACGTCGGCATGCGCGGCACTGAAAATGCCGCCGGTCCGGGCATGATCGCGAGCTGATCGAGTTTGCCGCTCAGTGACAGCGTGAACGGCGTTTCAAGCTCGCCCGGATCGGTCGGGGTCGCATGGAGCGAGCCCGTCAATCCGCTGCGGCTCAGCATCTCGTATTCGATACGGCTGCGCGACAGGCGCGAGAAAGTGCGGCGAGGACCAATGCTCGCCTGCCCGCTTAATTCAGCATGGGCGGTGACGTTGGCATCGCCGTCATTGTTGATGTTCAATGCGTAGTCAACCGAAGAACTGCTGTTCGCGTCGTTCTGCGGCGGCGTGTGCAGAATTGCGCCGGTGGTGGTGTCGAGTACGGGCTTGTCGCTCGCCTCGAACGTCAGCGTTCCGAACGGCGCGAAACCAGCGGTTGTATCGGCAAACACCTTGAACTCGGGCAGCCACGTAATGGCGTGATTGAACGCCATCCAGTCGGGTGCATTCGGCAAACGATACCCATCGCCTAGATTAACCAGCACGCTGTGGCTCTCAATGTGCTTCGCCTTTAGCAGCGCAGCGAACAGAGTGGCGTGATCCTTGCAATCGCCATAACGGCCGCTCAGGATAATGTCGGCGCTGCGGGGAACGACACCACCGGCGCCAATATATACGCCGACATATCGGACATTGCGGCTGACCCAGTCATACAGGCGCGATGCTTGTTCACGCCGGTCGTTCACGCCTTTCGTGAGGCTGTCGGCGAGTGCCTGAACCGCTGCTGACGGCTCATCCTGTTCGCCTGAACGCACGTGATACGCCTGCGCGATTTCCGCATAGTCGCGGAAATTCGTGGCGACGAAGTATGGGCCGACATCGGTCCAGGTCAGCGTGTTGGCTTGCTGCGGGACAGGACCGCTGCTCGCAGTGTGGTATCGATATACACGCACATGCCGGCCACCTTGCACCGTGTCTTGCTGCGCTTGCATGCCGGGTGCATCAATATTGACGGGCATGTCGGCGGGTGTATCGAGCGTTACGCTGGCATCACGGAAATCGCTGGTCAGCGGATACACCGCGAGGTCCGTGAATTTCCCGGGGAATAGCGTGTTGATGTCCGTGATGCTGTAGCTCAGCAACACAGTGTCTCCCTTGGTGAGCGCCGGGAACGCAACAATGCGCAGATGCTCCTCGCTGAATTGAGGTGCGCTGACAGTGACAGGCGCCGCCCGGTCGAAGACCGCGCTTTGCAAATCGGCAACAACGTGCGTTCCATCTGCGTGGATTGTTTCGGCGTCGTCGATCTTGACCGACTGAAGCTCAGCGTTGTAGCCAAGAGCGTATTGCGAGAAGGCTTGTAGAGCGGCCTCGTTCGACAGGTTGATCTTGAGTGTTCTATGCGTGGTCCTGCGACCTGCCTCGTCAACGGTCACCACCCGTTGATCCTGAGCAATTTCAACATCCGCAGCGCGGCATTCCGTAAGCCAAGGCGAAAGCAATATTAGCGAGAGGAAGAACGGCGCTAGCCACTTCGATTTCAATCTGGCGTTACGGCAATGTTTTATTGTCATCGGATCGATATTTTTTAATGAATGTTATTTGTCGCCGTGATGGTTTGATGAAAGCTGCTTGCCAGGATAATCCTGCAAGATCGAAGCCCGCTTCCCTTTCAACACTTTCATCTGCATACGCGATTGCCCAATCTACTATCTGCATGCAGCGGACTTAGTATGCATCGGCTCAATCTATGATGTGCGAGCTTTGCCCAATTTTGCTTAACTCTCAGGGAAATGCATGAGACAGGCGCTTCTATTTGCTCTTCTATTTACCTTTCTAAGAAGCGTCTTATTCGGCCTGATGATCCCTCAGAACGTCAGTGCTCAAGTCATCAGCGCGACGGCACAACATGGATCAATCAACCTGGCCGGCTACGATCTAGACCGCAAGACGGGCCCCGCCAAGCCGGTCCGGGCTACGCCGAACCAGCAGTTCGACATTCAAACCACATCCGGCAACGGCACCTTCCCCGTGTATTCAACCATGCCGCTCGATGCCACGGCAGCGGGTATGGAGCGTGTTGTCATCGTCGTGCATGGGGAAAGCCGTAACGCGAAATCAAACTGGTTTTCCACCGTTGAAGCGGCGAGGATGGCTGAGGTAACGGGAACAACCCTGATTGTCGGCCCTCAGTTCCTGATCCCGCAAGACATCGCTGCCCACGGGCTTCCGCCTTCCGTGTTGCGCTGGAAGTTGCACGACTGGTCGCGCGGCTGGCCCGCGTTATCGCCCGTGCCGGTCAGCGGATTCGAGGTGCTTGATCGTCTACTCGACCACTTTGCGGACCGGACACGGTACCCGGACTTGCGTACCGTTGTACTTGTTGGCCACTCGGCGGGCGCACAACTCGTGCAACGCTACGCCGCCGTTGGCCACGGCGAGCAAGCGTTGACCGCACTAGGAATTCATATCCGTTATGTGGTGGCGGAGCCCAGTAGCTTTCTCTATTTCGACGACCTCCGGCCGTCTGCCGCAGGGGGCTTCAAAGCGGTCGATCCAGCAAGTTGCCCTGGTGCCACGCTATGGCGTTATGGCCTGGATAACGCACCGTCTTACGTACGCGGGCGATCAGCACAAGCCGTCGAGGCGGCGTACGCAGCACGCGACGTTGTCTACCTGGCAGGAACCGCGGACAACGATCCGGATCACAGTGAACTGGACCGGTCGTGCGCAGGTGAGTTGCAAGGATCCGACCGCCTTAGCCGCAGTCTTTCTTATATGCAATACATGCGCATGCGGCACCCAACGGATTTGCATCAAAGTCTTGTGCTGGTGCCGGGTGCGGATCACGACTCAAGACACGTTCTGGCAGCTAGCTGCAGCTTGCCAGTGCTCTTTTCCGACAGCCACGAATTCCCGTGTGCGTCCAGTCCGTGACGGGAATCGGTAGGGCGATGAAGGCTTGGCGTGGAAACGCTAGCACCGTGCGGGCTTCGGCGCCGCTCAAGCGCGGGTTACGCCGCGTTGACGCGCATTCAAAAGTCCTTAAGCTAACTTCAACGCCAAGCCGCGGGAAGGCAACCATGAAGAACGCGCTTGAACCTGCAGATGCCGGCAATATCCGCCGGCACCAATCGGCCCTGATCATGGAAATCGCCTTCGCGTTCCCTGCCGCCATCGCTTTGTGGCTTGGCATTGACTATTTCATGCCACCGCTTAACGGCATGGAGGAGCCGTTTGCCCGATTCGTGGTCGCTCTCAAATGCTGCTGCATGGCGGTCCTTTTCTGCTTCCTGACGGGCATTGAAGCGGTCGCACATGAACGCTTGCGCTCACCGGCTATCGATCCATTGTCGGGCCATGAAACACGGCGCTTGACGATCAACTTGCGCTATCTCCAGACCACGCTTGAACAACTGGTCCTGTTTGTCCCCGGACTCTTCGCGCTGGCGATCTACTGCAGCAGTGGACGCTCAATGTGCGCGGTTGTCGCCACCACCGTGGTCTGGATCGCTACACGTTTCGCTTTCTGGATTGGATACCACTACGGGTCTCAGCATCGCGCAACGGGAGCTCCTGGCATGATGCAGAGATGTTGGTCCTCCTGTATGGTTGCGCGAGAGTTGGCTACGAGATTGCCGGCTTTGCAGGCGCTATTGCGCCGGTAATCGTCTTTGGCTGCGTGGAAACCGTTCTTGTGCGTACGACCAGACCGGTTAATGCTTGAGCAAGTGCGGCAGTCACCAAGGTAAAGCCACGCGGCAAGAACTCGCGCCAAGGCTTGCCATAAGACAGAGCAAGCGGGATCATGATTGCCAATTCGCCCTCATCCACCGTTAGAAGGAACGGCCAGATGTTTTCACATGTTCACGTAGGCGTCACCGACTTTCCTCGTGCTTTCCATTTCTACTCGCCGATCATGGAAGCGCTAGGGCTGCCATTAAAATTCCGCGACGATGACAAGCCTTGGGCCGGCTGGGTCGCGGCCAATGCGCCACGTCCGTTGTTCCTGATTGGACCGCCAATCGATGGAAACACGGCCAATCCCGGCAACGGGCAGATGATCGCCCTGCTTGCACACGGCCGTGAGACTGTCGATCGCTGCCACGCCATCGCACTGGCAAACGGAGGCGTGTGCGAAGGGCCGCCGGGCTTGCGAGCGCACTATCACCCGCATTACTACGGTGCCTATTTTCGTGACCCGGACGGAAACAAGATCTGCGTGTGCTGTCATGATCCGGCTTAAGCGGGATCATGATTCGTCGCTGCTTGCAAGCACGATCAAAGAGGCTCAGGCCACCGATAACCCAGCACCGACGCTAACGGATAATCAAGCTCGCGTACTTCTTCAAGCTGATTACCGCCGAAGAGATAAATGGTTTCGGCGTCGTGGCGCAGATAAAAACCGACGTGCCCTTTCCAGCTAGCGGGATCGTCACGGGACAAGATAACGACGCAGCCGTACGTGGGGGTGTCGAGTACTTCGCCCCACTCAAGCCAGGAACGCGCTAGCGCGGATCCCGTACCGCGCTCTCCCGTCTTAGCAAGGCACCAGTTCAGGAACGACGAGCACCACGAGATCTTGTCGTCGTAGCCCGCCAGATTAGTGTGCGCGTTGTATTCAACAATCCGCGGATTGCTCTCTCCTGGCCCGAAGCGCCGGACTCCACGCTCAGCGAACGCAAGGGACAACCATGCGGGCTCATCTATTTCACTAGTCATACCTACAATCATTCTCCGCTGTATGCCGAACTCCAGGAACGACTCCAATGCGTTCTTCATTAACGGCCCATTCGCGTTCTAACCGCTCCTCTGCGACACATTCTGTCGCATCGATCCGCCGCCCACGCTTTGCCCCGCGTCACGGGCGACCTTGAAGTAGCCCCATACCGAGAGTAGCGTCAGCACGCCGGCGAACAGAAACGCTAGCCGGAAGTCGTCGAGCGTGAAATGCATGTCTCCCGCACCGGTCGTCTCGCCGTTAAGCATCGCCGCGGCCCGCAAGGCGACGGCGCCATAGGCAATGCCCAGTCCAATGGTCATTTGTGCAGCCGCGCTCCATAGCGTGCTCGCGGCACTCATTTGCGGGGCACCCACATCGGCGTAAGCAAGGGTCGCCAACAACGAAAACTGCATGGAACGCGCCACGCCATAAACGAATACCACGATCAGGACGAACGCAAGCGGCGACAAAGGCGTGAGCAGGCCGCATATGATCGTAAAGATGCCTGCTGTCGCCACGGCGACAATGGACACATACCTGAAGCCGAAACGCCGCAGAATCCGCGTGGTCAGCGCTTTCATTCCGAGGTTGCCAAGCGCGCTGGCAAGCAGCAACAGGCCCGACTTGAAAGCGGACAGACCAAAGCCGATCTGGAATAGCAACGGCATCAGATACGGCACGGCGCCAATGCCGATACGCGTGAACGAACCGGTCAGGACAGTTACCGAATAAGTAGGAATCTTCAGCGTCGAAAAATCGATCAACGGATGCGGATGACGCGCCGCATAACGCACCGCGGCAAAGCCAAACAGCAGACCGGCCAGCACTATGCCGCCGGCCATCCATGGATTACTGTCAGGCTGGCTAGCGAGTTCGGCGCCGTAAAGAATGGCGGTCAGGGCTGCGCCGCTAAGCACCAGTCCCACAACATCCAGAGGCTTGCGCTCGGCGCCGCGCAGGTTCGGGACAAGCAAGGCGACAGCTATCAGCGCGCAGATTCCGAATGGCACGTTCAAGAGGAAAATCCAGCGCCATGACGCATATGTGGTGATGAAACCGCCAATGGGGGGGCCGACGACCGGTGCCGCAATAGCAGGCCAGGTGATGGTAGAAATAGCCTGCATAAGCCGGCTTTTCTCTGTACTGCGGACCACGATCAGCCGACCTACCGGGACCATCATCGCGCCGCCCGCGCCCTGTAGTAAACGCGCTGCCGTGAACTCCGTGACCGAGTTCGATAAGCCGCATAACACCGACGCGATCACAAACACGACGATCGCGCTAAAGAACACCGTGCGTGAACCTACGCGATCAGCCACCCAGCCGCTTACCGGAATAAAAATGGCCAGCGCGAGCATGTAGGCGGTCATTCCGATACTTAGCGCATTAGGGCCGACACCGAATGAGCGGGCCATCTGCGGTAACGCGGTCGCGATGACAGTGGTATCCAGATACTCCATGAAAAACGTTCCCGCGACTATATAAGGCAGCCAGCGAGCGGCAGAGGAAGTTGGCAACGAACTGTTGCTCATCGAGAATCCCGGGTTGAGCGGCGACGCCGCCTTGAGCGACGCGCGAAAAGTTGAGATTGACGCTAGTGCAGCGCCGATAGATCCAGCGATCATGTATGGCCCCAAGCAAGACCAGCGGCCAATTACGTGTTAACCCGCTTGGCATTATCGCGTAACCCTTAGCACCTTGTCATGGACATGCGCCTTAGTCGACTAGCCGGCTAGAGCCAATTTGACGCTCACATAATCGAAAGCCCGCAGCGCTCCTTTGCAAATTCATGCCGCACTGCACGATTGGCGCGCCTTGACAGAGAGGGTCAGCTTGAAGAATTATGTGTCCATACATTGAATAGTTTATCCACAATATGGACAAAGGAGCCAGGTCATGGCAGAGGCTAAATCTGCGGCAGACGCAATGACGCCGTATCAGCTTCCATTCCCTAAGGAAGCGGCTAAGGAAATCGTGGTTGAATCGGCGATCCCCAAGGACGAACGTCTTTGGGTTCCTCAAGCCGAGAACGTCTGGTTCCGCCCCCTATGCCTGAATGTTTCGACTGGGTACTGGATGAATCTGCTGCGTGTGCGCAAATCCGGCGTGCTAAGCCGGCACCGGCATCCGCAAGCGGTACACGGCATGGTGCTCAAGGGCCGCTGGCGTTATCTGGAACACGACTGGGAAGCCACTGAAGGCAGCTATGTTTTCGAGCCGCCGGGAGAAACCCACACGCTCTACGTGCCTGAAGACGTGGAAGAAATGATCACCTACTTCCAGGTCAATGGCGTGATGTTCTATTGCGATCCTTATGGCAACTACACCGGATACGAAGACGTCTTCACCAAGGTCGACATGTGCCGCAAGCACTTTTCTTCGGTAGGGCTGGGAGAAGATTTCGTCGACCAGTTCATCCGTTAAAACGGAGTTGGGCCTTCCCTTGCAAGTACCTTCCACGCAGACTCTCAACGAGCACCGGAGGAGACACCATGTTGCAGAAATCACCGCGCCTCAAGCGCATCCAGGTGGTCGCAATCACGTTCCTGACACTGGCCGGGATTGTTAATTATCTCGACCGGAGCACGCTTTCCATAGCGAATCATTCGGTCAGCCAGGAACTTGGGTTGTCGGCATCGCAGATGGGCTTGCTGCTGTCCGCCTTCTCATTCGCCTATGCATTTTCCCAGTTGCCCATCGGCATCTTGCTTGACCGCTTTGGTGCACGCGTGATGCTCGGCCTGGGCATGTTCCTGTGGTCGGCCGCGCAGTTGTGCGGTGGTCTTGTGACGAGCCTGTCGCAGTTTTTGGTCGCACGCGTCGCGCTGGGTCTTGGCGAGGCGCCGAATTTTCCCGCCGGTGCAAAGGTGGTGAGCGAATGGTTCGGCGTGCATGAGCGCGGTCGCCCAACAGGCATCTTCATTACGTCATCGACCATTGGACCCGCTATAGCACCGCCCGTCCTCACAGTGCTCCTGCTGACCTTTGGCTGGCGCACGATGTTCGTCGTCATGGGCGTGCTTGGCATTGCGGTGTCGATTGGCTGGTATCTCGTCTACCGGGATCGCCGTAACATCTCCCTCGATTCTCAGGAGGTCGCATTCCTGACAGAAGGAGAACCGGAGCAGCGCGCCGAACGCCGCATGACCATGCGTGAATGGCGTGGGTTGTTCAGCAAATCGACTACGTGGGGCATGATCTTCGGCAACATGGGCGTGATCTACATGGTGTGGCTCTATCTCACCTGGCTGCCTGCGTACCTGGAGCACGAACGCCACGTGACCATTGCGCATACGGGCTGGCTCGTGTCGGTCCCCTATCTCTTCGGCACGCTTGGGATGCTGTCCAGCGGATTCGTAGCCGATGGCCTGATGGCGCGCGGCATGGCGCCCATGCGAAGCCGTAAATGGCCGATCTGCGTCGGCTTGCTGGGCGCTGCGCTCTTCACTGTACCGGCGGCGTTTACCCCGAACCTGACGCTTGCCATGATCTATCTTTCTGCTGCCATGTATTTTGTGAACATGGCGAGCGGCGCGTGCTGGGCGCTAGCGACCGTCGCCGCGCCTCGTCACATGGTGGCCTCGCTGGGCAGCATTCAAAACTTCGGCGGCTATTTCGGCGGTTCATTTGCGCCGTTCATTACCGGTATCGTCGTGGATAAGACGCACTCCTTCATCAACGCGTTCCTGATCAGCGCGGGTGTCGCATTCGCCGCCGCGCTGGTTTATGTATTTGTAGTACGAAATAAGATTGAGGACAGCGAGACCATCGTTACAACCGTTCCCTTATCCGACCTTCCATGACTTTTCAGACTGATCTCTTCAAAGGCAAAACCGCCGTTGTGACTGGCGGCACGCAGGGCATTGGCGCGGGCATTGCTCAATGTTTCGCCGCGCTTGGCGCGCGTGTTCTTGCTGCGGGCATTGGGGCGACCGATGCTCAACGTGAGGCGTTAGGCTCTGCAATAGAAGTTGTCGAACTTGATGTTAGCGACGACGGGAGCGTAGCATCGCTCATGGCACGAGCCGACTCCATCGATATGCTAGTGAATTGCGCGGGCATGATCCGGCGCGGCGATGAACTGGCTATTGACGTATTCGAGCGCGTGGTCGCCGTCAATCTTGGCGGGACCATGCGTGTCTGTGCCGCGGCGCGCGAACGCCTGAAGGCTAGTGCTGGATCTATTGTTAACACGGCGTCGATGCTGAGTTTTTTCGGCGGCGGTCTTGTTCCCGCTTACAGCGCAAGCAAGGGTGGCGTAGTGCAGTTGACCAAGTCGCTGGCGATTGCTTATGCAGCCGATAACATTCGCGTGAATGCAGTCGCGCCGGGATGGATTGCTACGCCGTTGACGCAGGCTCTGCAGGATAGCGATGATCGTTCGCAAGCGATTCTTGATCGCACGCCAATGAAACGATGGGGTCAGCCTGGTGATGTAGCCCAAGTGGTGGCGTTCCTTTGCTCGCCAGCAGCGGCTTTTATGACGGGGGCTGTTGTTCCGGTTGATGGGGGGTATTTGGTGGTTTAGCGGTTTGGTTCGTAGTTGGGGTTTGGGCGGGGTTGGGGCGGGGTTGGGCGGGCGGGGTTGTTAGGGTCTTGCGTTAGCGGTCTGGGTTGTTGCCGGGTTGCTGCTTTTTAGGCCTTCGCGGGTTTAGTGCTAGC
>NZ_CAXUPU020000055.1:0-34370 GCF_964252755.1 Caballeronia sp. LjRoot29
CGTTGCCATCACCGTGGCCGTTGCCATCACCGTGGCCGTTGCCATCACCGTGGCCGTTGCCATCGCCGTGACCGTTGCCATCGCCGTGGCCGTTGCCATCGCCATGGCCGTTGCCATCGCCATGGCCATGGCCGTTGCCATCGCCATGGCCGTTGCCATCGCCATGGCCGTTGCCATCGCCATGACCGGTTCCGTTGCCGTGGCCGTTGCCATCACCGTGGCCGTTGCCATCGCCATGGCCGTTGCCATCGCCGTGGCCGTTGCCATCGCCATCGCCATGGCCGTTGCCATCGCCGTGACCGTTGCCATCGCCATGGCCGTTGCCATCACCATGGCCGTTGCCATCACCGTGGCCGTTGCCATCGCCATGGCCGTTGCCATCGCCATGGCCGTTGCCATCGCCATGGCCGTTGCCATCGCCGTGACCGTTGCCATCGCCATGGCCGTTGCCATCGCCATGGCCGTTGCCATCACCGTGGCCGTTGCCATCGCCATGGCCGTTGCCATCGCCGTGACCGTTGCCATCGCCGTGACCGTTGCCATCGCCATGGCCGTTGCCATCGCCATGGCCGTTGCCATCACCGTGGCCGTTGCCATCACCGTGGCCGTTGCCATCACCGTGACCGTTGCCATCGCCATGGCCGTTGCCATGCCCGTGACCGGAGTCTCCACCTGTGCTACCACCCGTGCTACCACCCGTGCTACCACCCGAGCTACCACCCGAGCTACCACCCGAGCTACCACCCGAGCTACCACCCGAGCTACCACCCGAGCTTCCACCCGTGCTTCCACCCGTGCTTCCACCCGTGCTTCCGCCTGAGTTGCCGTTTCCGCTGCTACCGCCCGACCCTACGCTGCCACCGTTTGAGTTGCCGCCTCCGCCGCCGGTGCCCGTGCTTCCTCCGGCCGCGCCGGTGGCGCCGCCACTCGAACTGCCACCTGTAGAGCCAGAGCTGCTTCCTGCACCTTTGCCCGCGCCACTACCACTCGACGTGCTGCCAGAAGACCCGCCTCCATTTGCGGAAATGAGCAAACGCGTACCGACGCTCGAGGTCCCGCTTGAATCGTAGCCGTAGTTTTCGTTGGCGCTGGTATTGTTCAACGCAGCAACTTTTGCGACGGTAGAGGGTGCTTTCGGCGTGCGGGCAACACCAACGGGTCCGCAATCGCCCGATATCGTCGCGTAGCAGGGGGAAATGGGCGCTCCCGCAAGAGGAATAGTTCCGGCCTGCGCACTCACCAGTCCTGGTAAAGCGCTCGCAAGAACAATACAGCTCATCTTGAGAGCGGTTCTCAGATTTGATTTATAAGTAGTACTCATATTATCTCCAGTATGAAACGCGTATCTGTATCGCGCTCCCACGTTGGAAGGACGATGTGCGCTAAGGATGACAGGACGAGAAAGGCGTTCTGTGCGCTGTGCCACGCGACTGGAGGGTGTTGTGCCAGGATGGTGCGCAAGGCCTCACAAAACGAATGCGATGCCTCGCGCAGCGCTCTGACCGAGTAATGTTATTTGGCCCGGAGGCCTGTTCCTGTCAGCTTTGTAAGGTAACGGAGTCTCGACGATGCCCCGCTAACCAATCGATATCAAGCAAGCGAACTCGCTCGATTCGACTGCATGGCTAACAACGATTCGCTGTCAGTATTGACCACTACAAGCAGTGAGCCGCAGTGCATGAGAAGCGCATCTATGCACAGCGTGTTGCGGGTTCAGAGCGCTAGTGACTGTGTGAGACTGACGGGATATTTCGCAATCTGCCCAGCGATCGCGTCCTGATAACTTGCAGAAAAGGCTCGTATCCGGGAGGTGCCGATACCATCAATCGAAGATTGCGCGACACCTTTGGATTTGGGTTCGCGTAAATTTTAACCTCGCTTTTGCGACCTTCCACCGCCGCTTCCTTTAGGACTACATGATCCGCGAGTAGCGCGACCAAACAGGCATCGGGCGATATGCGCAATGCGAAGTGTGTCACTACGAAGATGGCTAAAAGCGGTCATGTGGCCAAGCGGCTCGAGCACGGTGGACGACCACCTGGGTCGCGTTTCCCGCAACTGCTATCGACGATGAAGCATTGGTGATCGTTTGTCACTGCGAGTGTCCGCAATTCCGCTCAGATGCAACGCCGTTTTTGTAGCAGGGTTAGATCGCTAGTCAGCCACCTTAAAATCTGCATCAGATAACTATCATGGACGGTTGCGCTCTCAATCGATAGCAAGTTCTTCGATCTATTCGGCAAAGCACAAATACTAGGCCGAAATCCCGTGCCACGTATAAGCACCGCGCGATAATAGACGTACGGCATTGTCTAACGAGGTTAATTCCCGAAAGTTTAATTCCCGGCTAAGAAGCGGGATTCTCGACAAGGCTTCGATACCACCCAATCTCGGCTCTAGCTTTGAGAAAGGGTCATTGCGTCAGGTCTACGGAGCTTGCATTGCAGGATTTGTTGGGTCGTAGCGATCAACACCGTGTACTTGGAAACACGGTTTTTACATTTCTTGGCATACGAAACATCGAGCGAAACCCTCGTCGCATAGTCGACATCGTTTCTTCCACTGACTTGCCATAAGCCTGTCATGCTCGGTTTGGTCGCCAGATGATAGTGCACGTCGGGCCATATCTCTTCAGCTCCTCATCAACGATAGGTCACGGACCAACAATGCTCATGTCTCCGCGATGCACGTTCCAGAGTTGAGGAAGTTCGTCGAGACTTGTGCGGCGTAGTAACCGGCCGATCGGTGTAATCCGGATATCGTTCTTGAGCTTGAAATCCCGTTCCCATTGCTCGCGCGCTCTCGGATGGGTTGACAAGAGCTGCTTGAGGACTACGTCCGCGCCGGTGACCATGGAGCGGAATTTCAGGCACCGGAATCTTCGGCCATTGCGGCCTCTCCGAACATGACCGAATACAGGACGGCATCCGTCGCTCATCACAATGGCACCCATGATTAGAAGCATGGGAGACATCGCAATCAGCAAGGAAGACGAGCCAACAATATCGATGGTCCGCTTGACGGCATTCCTGCCGTAAGCGGCAAACCCGTGCCGCCAGCGATTGATTCTTCAACTGCCGCCAGCGATTGATTCTTCAGATTGAGGCCCTTGGTTAGCTGACACATCGAGAGATGCGTCCGGTGAAGCGGCGTCCAGGCAGGTTGTTGAGTCGGGCGAGCTTTATCCGCGAGACACGGACAATTCATGACTGTGGGCCGCCGAAATACAGGCCGGCATAAGTTGTCTCGACATGGCGTGTTTCTCCATCTGCACTTTAATTTGCGTCTGTCATTGGTGAGTCCATGGCTATGTTTATACCTTCGAAAGAAAAACCAAGGACGTGCGTTGCCACACGGAAATGTGAGAGCGCCGATCATTCCTCGCGACTGATGACCAAGAAGACTACTTTGTGACATTCTGGTTAACGCGAGGACCACATTCGAGAGTGGTTAAAAGCCGGTCTAAGCTGCACGCACTCAAAATCTGAATATCGTCTAATAACTCGGTCGTGCGGAACCAATCAAATATGGCGAGAATTGAATGAACGCTGTCGCGCGGCTGACGCTGACCTGATCCAGTGAACGCGAGACATTCCCGGATCGGTGCGGGAGCTTTGATCTCGCTAAAGAGGTTTACTCATTGGAGGTCCACTCATTGCTATCGCACTGCTGAACTCGAAGCGTTAAATTTTTCGCAGGGATGGGCCGATCAGATCGCAGTGTGGTCGAACGCGCGGAGTGTTTGATTCCCGCATGGGAAGATAGTGACGTTGTTACATCGGAATATGTCTCGTCGTTGGCTTCAGTCGTAAGCTGGCCCGCCATAGAGCAAAGGGCACCGGAGTTGGGCGTAATGCGACACCACAGAGCCGACGTTCTATAGGAAACTAACGGGGGAGATGCACCTCGCAAGCCGCCAAAAAATAAAGACGCAAGACCGTATCCGTGGTCGATGTTCCGGTCGCTTTTCGAAGAGGCCAGACTCGCGAATTGAAATGGAACGCGTCTGCACGCTGGGTATATACAAAGGCATGCGGTTTTTTTACCCATGTTGCTAGAGGCGCCCGACGCCAATCTCGCTTTTAGCGAATGCCTACTGAATCCATGCGCATGACTGTCGGATCTCTTGCAGCGCTCAGGTGCATCTGCTCGCCGAAAAGCGTGAAAGAAAAGTGCCGATCCATAAAGATAAGGATAGCTCCTCAATATCAGCAACGGAGAAATAACGGAGGGAGTTTGTAATAAGGTCGATATTGAAGAGTAATTTTTAAGGTATCGTTCGGCTCTGCTGACGTGCCACGCAAGAGAGGGCACAAGCGTTGCTGGTGAAAGCCGTTCGCTTTGGCGTCGCAGCCACCGCTGCTCTACTCACTTACTGGATCGCCATGACACCCGCACAAAATCGAATACGTACTCCACTTCTCACCGTTGTGATTCCGGCATACAACGTGGACGGATACATTGAAGAGGCGCTTGACTCGGTGCTTTCACAGCCTTACATCGACGACATTGAAATTGTCGTGATCGACGATGGGTCGAGTGACTCTACATTTGATGTCGTCAAAAGGGTGATGGACCGTGATCCTGCGGGCCATATCCGGTTGATCCGCCAGAGTAATCGCGGACTTAGCGGCGCGCGCAACGCAGGCATCGCAGCAGTGCGGACGCCCTATGTAGGATTTCTGGATGGCGACGATATCTTCTTGCCGGATTTTTCGGCCAGCATTGTGCCGTTGTTAACTGAAGGCACATGGGACATGCTCGAATACAACGTGTCCATTATCGACAACCACAGCCAGAACCTCGACACGATCGAAGTGGTCCCGCAAGCGGCCGTCGGTGGCAGTCCGGTCGATCACTCTACGCGGATGCATTTCGCGGAGGGCTTCCACACATTCGTGTGGGCTCGAGTCTATCGAAGCAGTTTGTTCGGGCCAGCTCCATTTCCTCTCGGCCGGCATTATGAGGATATCGCGGTGGTGCCATCGGTTTATCTAAGCGCCGATTCCGTGTACAAGATTGCTCGCCCGTTAATTGGCTATCGTCGCCGGTTCGGCAGCATTACACAGGGTTCGCCGGTGCAGGACGTGCTCGACTTGCAGGTCACCGGCCGGGAAGTCCTTGAAAAGATCACGGACGGTGAGCAAAAAGAATTCTGGCTGACCATTTTCCGCAACCTGTTTAGCCGGGCGTGCCACATCTGTGCTCGCGTCGACCGGGCCTCATTCAGCGATGGATTAGTGACGATCAGGCAAATGGCCGCCGATTACGAAAAGATCCAGGCCGCCTCTGCTGATCGACATGCATCGAGCACAGAGTCACTCGGTCGATTCACACTTAATGTTCGTACAGACCGCTCTCTGCACTTTGCGAAAAGCTTCGCGAAAAAGGTTCTGCGTCGTCGGGATCTGGACCGCTATCATCGCGAGCGGCCTGCGATTCCTGCCTGATGCAAGTGGATTGATACCGGCGAATTGACGTGCATAGCCAAACCGGACATCGAGCTGGCGTCCTCGCCTCATTCGTCCGGAATCCCCGTGCGTCTGGGATCCGGGGTGCGGCGCGAGGGGATCTATCCGGAACACGCCCGCAGAAACGCTCGACGTGCGTCTACGCATAGAGCTGTCCCAGGGTATTTATTCGGCTTCGCGTGCCGGCAAGGCTATCGGCTCCAAGAGACCTTTAAATTCCCAACGTTTCATGCCTGGTTCGGCAACAAGCAACTTCTCAATAACCTGGGGCGAACGGTGACATCCCCTCTGTTCGGAGACAGGGGCGATACGATGGCGCGACTGCAGCGTATTGTCGACGTATAACCTGACCTATTCAGGTTTAGACCTTCATGCCCAAACCCAGAATCAACAGAGAGCGCGAACATCGGATCGCAATGGAGATCGTGGTCGATGCCTACAACGAAGAAGAGCGGGCGATGGCGTGGTGCTACTATCTCACAGAGCAGCTCACGTTTCCATTCGAAGCTCTCATCAAGCCATGGCTGCTTCACCGCTGCGGCCTGGTGAAACTGCTTCGGTCACCGGGCTAGTTCATGAAGACCTGTAGCGGGTCGGCATTTTTGTGTGGGTTCGGTGCAACCAACGTGATCTAGTGGTGCCCTTGGCTCAACTCGTCCCGATGAGACCCGATCAGCCGACACGAGTGGCAGTTGCCGACTGGCACTACTGGCATGATCAAGGCTACGCGTTTTGACCTCCGAAACGCGCAGACGGGTATGTTCAATCAGTAGGAACGAGGCGTTGTTCAAGCAAGTGCGGCAATGGTGGGATGTGATCGCTGTGTGAAACGTGATCGGCCCAGGTAGTTCCAGAATGAGATGCCCAGCTTACCGCAGGTCTTTTTCAGGCTGGAGAAGGTGTCGCGACATTGCCGACCGAGTTCGCTGCGCGTACCGCCACTGTTCTTCTGCTTTTCACGTGATCGCGAATATCGCGCTCATTGACGTTGGTGTGCAGCGGCGCTCCAGCACCAGCAGCAACTCGGACTTGTTCAGTCGAATCCGCCTGAGCAAAGGGTTGAGTGTCGCGTAGCGGGTCTTCTGCGAGAAGACCGCGTCAAAGCGCTTTTGCGGTTCGCGCTTGCGTTTGAGGGTGAGATGCCGCTTGTAGTCCTTGAGCTCCGCGTACAGCGACCAAACGTCACTGCGCACGCGTGCAATATCCTTGCCGTGTTAATCATTCAACGGCAGCAGCTTGCGACCCAGGCGCTCCGCGTGTACCCAACATAAGCCGTGAATCAAGACATTGAACTGTCCGGCGTCATTGATCTGGTATCCATGTCCTGCGCTGAGCCGCTCGAGGAAATTGATGCGGCTTTTCGAGCACGTGCTTTTGAACCAGGCGAAATGTTCGTCACCGATGTGGGTGACGTAACCATTGTTGCCTGATGGCGGGTGCCCGTGTCATCGACCGTCACATACGCTGAGATCGCGAGCCCAGTCGACAATGGCCCGTCTTTCTGCGTGAAAGTGCTCTTTGCCCTCTTGCAGCAGCGCGTTGAGCATCCCGGACGAGATCTCGATGCCCCATTCGCGCAGTTGCACGCGCAACAGCGGCTGCGTCACGTGAAAATTGTGTTGCTGGTACAGCACATAGCTGACCAGCGTCGCGCCAAAGTGGCTGCCGGCGATTGCCCGGGGAAGCTGCCCGGTCAAGGTCTGACCGTCTGGTGTTTGCCCGCGTGCCAGCCGATAGCGCGTGTTGCGAGAGTCGATCACCAGGTCCCACACCACGAAGTCTCGATACCCTTTGAATCGGGAGTTTCGGGGGATCCGCTCGGCCGGCTCGATAATCTCTTCGCAGTCGATCTTCAGTTGGGCGGTCTTGCTCCTGCTGGGCTTACCACGTCGTCTGGAGGGCTTCGTTTGCTGCTGCCGATCGGGTGCGCAGGCTTTGTCAGCCTCTTGATGCATGCGGCTCGGTTTGAACTTCGGGCGCTTTTTTTTCGCCCTTGAGCACGGAGACTTCATCCTTCAGATGCAACTCCTGCTCCTGCAGGGGAAGGCGCGCATCACTGCATCGTGGTTCTATTGGAAAACCGGTCGCAACGACGGCGCCAATGCATTCTTCCATGCGCGGTTCGTATGCACGCACCAGTCATAGCGGACCACCGTAACGTTGCGTCCGTCGGTCAAAAGGCTCCGCCGGCCGGCGTCTACGATGTCGCCACTGGCTTCCCCCTCCAGCGCGACCAGCGGGCCGACGCACGTCACCCGCATATCGAACACGAGGCGATGGGGCAATCAGCCCTTCCACGTATAGCGTTGTACAACACCCACGCCCTGATCGGAGCCCGCCTCTAGCTGGCCCACGCGCTCGACGTTTTTCCACCACTCGGGCCAGCGCGCCGAATCCTGAATTGCAACCCAAACTTCCTGCACTGGCGCATCGATGCATCAAATAGCGGAAAAGCGGTATTCGACCGTCCGCAAGCTGCCTCCGCTTTTAAGTATTTTTCTGGATATTTTGTCAGATGCTCAATGCACTTGGCATCACCCGCGAAACGGCACCGCGTTACCGCCCCTCGCTATCTCGTCAAGGCATCTGCACCAACACGTAGGACAACTAGAGGCGGCCGCCAGTCAGTGCACGAAAGCCGATGGCCGAGAGCTTCACCTCAGCCAATCACGGCCCCGTGCAGGCACGTCGCGCATCTCAAGGATGCGCAGTGTCGCGGCCACGCAGTCGCTCAGCGGCTGCCAGCTTGTATCGAACGATAGCTCCGGGTTCCGTGGCGCTTCGTAAGCGTCGCCAATGCCGGTAAAGTTCGCGATTTCACCAGCGCGTGCCCGCTTGTAGAGGCCCTTAGGGTCGCGTGCTTCGCATATCCGAAGGGGCGTTGCCAGATATACCTCGATGAACCGCTTCTTTCCAATTGTGCGCCGAGCCATCGCACGATCAGCACGATAGGGGGAGATCAGAGCGGCAATCGCGACGATGCCGGTATCGTTCAACTG
The DNA here is from genome assembly GCF_964252755.1 of Caballeronia sp. LjRoot29. Classification (NCBI taxonomy): domain Bacteria; kingdom Pseudomonadati; phylum Pseudomonadota; class Betaproteobacteria; order Burkholderiales; family Burkholderiaceae; genus Caballeronia; species Caballeronia sp. LjRoot29. The sequence continues at coordinate 8,471 of NZ_CAXUPU020000055.1, forward strand.
CTGGCACGACTGCGCCACGCGACGGATGTTCTCGCTACGGTCTCGCCGGGAAAGCCCGAGACCACGGCTGAGTTTCTGTCGCACGATGTCGCCGTCAAGCACCTCGCATGCCACGCCCCTCGCCGCGAGCGCATCAGCCAGCGCGACCCCGAGGGTGGTCTTGCCTGCTGCGCTCAGGCCTGTCAACCATAAAGTACAAGGAAAGTCATTCATCTACTGTCCTGACGTTTGTGGGCGAGCATGCTGGCACGATTGCCTGTAGCCCCGGCCAGCGGCTGCTCCAGTCGCTGTTGTGGGCGAGATCGGGGATCGTCAATGCGCGCGCGCATCGCACGCCCGCCGCATTGACAAAACGCTGCGCGACGGATGGTGGCACCACGGTGTCGTTGGCGCCACTGAAGTGAATCTGGGGAATCGCTGCGACTCGGCTCGCGAAATCAATCGCGTTTTCCGATTGCGGCATAGACGTAACCTGATGCAGGCGATTGACGAACTCATCGTCGAGATTACCCGCTACCGTGCGGATCGACGCGACATCGGCACGGCGTGCCGCAATCAGCACGACCAACGCGCCACCGCCCGAATAACCCACGAGGTTGATACGCTGCCCCGGCACCCGCGCGGCGAACTGGCTCACCGCTTTGTTCATTGATACCACTACCTCGGGTGCAAAGCGTTTGCCGGTCCAGTAAGGGATGCCGCAGCGCGGATTCATCGCCATCGGTGTGAACTGGCACGGGCGCGCGAGATAGACGACGTTAGCAGCAGGGTCCGTCGCCGCAAGCGCGAGACCCGACGCCTCGCGCGGCGTCGGGTCCAGCGACGGCTCGCTGCGTGAAATCCACGCAAGGCCGTCACCTTCGATATAGAGGTCCAGTGGTGCGCCGGGCCGGGAGATCCGCGAGAAGGCGGTCAGCACGAAGCTGTCGGTGTTGATCAGCTCTCGCTTCAGGCCTGCCGGTCTGGCCAGCGAGTCCGCGTGGCCACTGCGGTCCAGCGTCGTGCACCCGGTCATCCCGCTAATCGATAGCGTGCCCAGCACCGCGATAATGAACCCCGCTCGCCTCGTCGATACCGGCCTCAGCATGCGCATGCCCGCCTCACGCCGCGATGCGGTCAAGTTCCGCCGCCATGGCGGCCACCACGCGGCCCCAGTCTCCGCGGGACGACTGGCGAAACAGGCGCATGCCCGGATACCAGGGTGTGTCGGTGCGCTCCAGCAGCCAGCGCCAGTCCGGCACGAATGGCAGCATGACCCAGGTTGGACGTCCTAGCGCACCGGCGAGATGAACCGGCGACGAATCCACCGAGATCAGCAAGTCAACGATGCTTAGGATGGCGGCCGTATCCTCGAAATCGTAGATCTCGTCGCTCAGCGATATGAGCGACATACCCTGTGGCGGATTGGCGGCCTCGGTTTCGGCGGGTCCCTTCTGGATCGACAGGAACGTTACGCCAGGCATTGCCAGCGGTGCGAGTTGTGCCAGCGTCAGCGAGCGGTTTGCGTCGTTGAAGTGAGTAGGGCGCCCCGCCCACACCAGCGCGACCAGTGGACGCGGCAACCCGGCGAGACGCTGCCGCCATTTCTGCAGTCGCTGTGGCTCGGCGCTCAGATACGGCACCCGTCCGGGGAGGTCGACCAGCTTCAGACCCATCGCCATCGGCAGGCTCATCATTTCGCAGTGCAAATCGAACGCGGGTGGCAGGCTGCCGCGCACCACAATCTCGTCGAAATCCTTGCTACCCTTGTTACGCTGGGCGAGCGACAGCGTTTGGGCGTTGACCTCAAGGATCACGCGCGCGCCGCTTCGCTGCCTGGCCCACGGCACCATGCGCATGAACTGGAAGGTGTCGCCAAAGCCCTGCTCGTCGTGAATCAGCAGGGTCTTGCCCGGAATCGGCTGACCCATCCAGCGGGGGCGCTGTACCTTACGCTCTATGACAGTTGTATGCGAGAGGCTGTACCGGTAGTGATATTCCCGCCAGCCACGCTCGAACTCGCCCATCAGCAGCAGCGTTTCCGAGAGATCGAAACGCGTCGCAAAATCGCCCGGTGCGTGGGCCACCAGCATCTCCTGGATGGCCCGTGTCTGCGCGATGCGTCCCTGCGGACGAATCGACGCCGCCAGCAGCTTCCACAGCGCGAGCGGCCCGCTGCCCGAGGCGAGATAGGGATGCAGCATCGCTTCGGCTTCCTCGAAACGGCCGGCCGCAAGCATTGGACGAGCCGCGCGCTCAATGGCTGGGACATCGGGCCCGATGCCGCGCGTCATGGCGCGTCGATCCCGAGTGCCGCGAGCAGCGGCCCGAGATAGCCTGCGTAAGTCTGCCAGCGGCCTTTGGAGGTCTTGTAGATCGGCTGGCGCACCTGGTTGACGCTCGCCGTGCGAACCACCCGCCGATTGTCGTGGAAATTCAGGCAGGCGTCGTGCCAGGGAAGTCCCAGGAAGTTCACGAGACGCCGTGCCTCGCCCTCGAGGTCGTCCACTACGGCCTCGTAATCGACCTCGATAAAGCATCCGGGCGCCAACACCTCGCGCCAATGCACCATCAGGCGTTCGTAGTGGCGGTAGAACTCGCCCAGTTCGCTCTGGTTGTAGGTGAACTGCTGCTCGCCGCCAAAGAGCTTGGTATAGCAGGACAGGCAGGTATCTACCGGGTCGCGCCGGGCGTGGATAATGCGTGCACCCGGCAGGATCAGGGGGATCAGCCCCGCATACAGGAAATTGCCCGGCATCTTGTCGACAAGGCGCGCCAGCCCTTGGGCAAGCGGCGTGACTCGCGTCAGGTATTCCTGTCCGAGGCGGGTGAAGTCTTCGACCGCCATTCCCGGCACCCGGTCCGGGAACAGGCTGCTGCCCTCGACCACAAGGCGCATGGCCGATAGCTCACCGGCTCCCGTGACCTGCGGGTGCGACGACACGATCTGCTCGATCAGCGTGGTGCCCGAGCGCGGCATGCCGACGATGAACACCGGCAGCGCCGATGGTTGGCCCGCGCCATGCAATCGGGCATGCAGCTCAGGCGTGAAGACTTCGGCGATGCGTTCCATCCATCGTCCGCTCGCGGCACCGTCGTAGGTGAAGGTCGCGCGCTTCTGGCGGTTGCCCGCGTCGAGGTGGTGGAAAGCCCGCGCAGGGCTCTGGATGTCGAGGTAGGCCTTGCCGAGCGCGAAATGCGCCGACGTCCGGTCAGTCAGCGAGCGGCGTTCGCCTTCGGCGAGGCACGCTTCGAGCGCTGCGATATCGGGGTCTGCAGGCGTGAAGGTACGAGAATCGACGCGGCCGACCAGCGCCTGCACCGAGCCGGGAAAGGCTTCCAGCGCCCGCTCGAAGGCGATCAGTGCCTCGTCCTTGCGACCCGCCTCCATCAGCAGCGTGGCGCGTCCGACCAGCGCGTCCTCGGTCACCGCGCCGGGCAGCAGGGCAGCCTGTTCGAACTGATCGAGGGCCTCGTCGGTCTGCCCGAGGGCCTGGAGCACGACCCCGAGCGTGTTGTGTGCTTCCGCGCTCTTCGGCGCAATCGCCACGGCCTGGCGGGCGAAGGCGAGTGCCTCGTCGACGCGCTCGATCTGTTTGAGCACCTTCGCGCGTGCCACCAGTGTGGCTGGATGCTGGGGGGCAAAAGCGCCAAGCATGTCGAGCGTGCGCAACGCCGCGTCATGACGATGCCGGGAGGTTTCCACCTCCACCAGATTCAGATAGGCGTCAACCAGGCGCGGGCCGAGTTCGATGGCACGCTGCGCAGCGACAGCCGCCTCGTCATAGCGGCCCTGCGTGGAGAGCAGGAATGCAAGATTGCTATGCGCCTCGGCATAGGCGGGATTCAGTTCCAGCGCCTGGCGGTAATGTTGTTCGGCGCGGTCCATGCGTCCGAGACGCCGCGACGTATTCGCGAGATTGTTGTGCGCCTCAGCCCAGTCGGGCTGTAGTGCGATCACGCGTTCCAGGCACTCGAGACTTTCCGCGAATTTGCCGGCCTCCTGCAGCAGGATGCCTAAATTGTTCCAGCAGGACACCAGGGCCGGGTCCATTGCCACGGCCCGCCGGGCCGCTTCCTCGCCCTCGGCGAGCAGGCCCTTCTGGCGAAACATTTCAGCAAGGTTGCTCGAATAGACGGCCGGCGCGCGCGGCGCCATGCACGCCTGGCGCAAGTGGGAAATAGAGAGGTCCAGGTTGCCGTACGCATGTGCCATGAGGCCGAGCAGGTGCAGTGCATCGGCTTGACCGGGCCACACCGCCAGCACGCGTTGGCAGAACTGTTCGGCTTGATCGGACTGACCGGCCTCCCAGTGAGCATGAGCTCGGCTAAGCGCCTCGGGAATGCTCAGGGTTTCCTGGTTGCTGGGTGGGGTCGACATGGGAGAGGGCTGCAAACAGCTGAAAGGCCAAGATCCTGAATGCTACTACGCGCAGGAAACATATACGTCATCTATTACCGGGCCGTCCGCACGCATGATCCTTCGGGGACACACGAGTGCAGACAGCCCGGTGGGCTTTCTCCAGCAAAGCAAGCTTCAATGGATCAGAACAACTGGCGCAGCCGCAAAGTCCCCGTCTGCGAGATAAACCCCGGTGCTGCCTGCAGCTCGTAGCGTACCGACAGAGTCAGGTTATTCGCGCGCAGCAGCGTCACGCCGAGCGAGATGTCCGCGAGATCCTGCACCGGCGTCGCGCCAACCGTCGTGAACGCCGTCTGCCCCGTCGCGTCCCCCGCGAAGCCTGCTCCGGTCGTTTGCCTCGTGTGGTCGTACTCATGAATCCACTGAGCCTGCAGTTGCGGCACGATCACACCGTAACTGGTCGAGAAGCCCTGCTCCAGCTTCGCCCCAAGGCTGCTCTTCACCGAGCTGGCATGGGTTGAACCAACGGACAGCGCCGCGCCGTTGCCTCCGCTCTCCGTGTAGCTGCCCTGATTTTGGTAACTATAAGTGAGGCTCGCCAGCGGCGTAAGCGTGGTGGTGCCTAACGCCAGCGGATACCCAGCCTCAGCTCTCGCCACGTACTGCTGACCGCTGTAATGGCCGTCAGCCGCGCCCGAGAAACCCTGCAAGTTCACCACGCGAGTCGTGTTGTATTGCTGCTGGGACACTGCGCCCGAGAGGTTCACGTACCACGGACTGCCCGCAAAGCTCGCGTAACCGATCAGGCCGTAGCTGTTCACGCGGGTGGTGTCGCCGGCGGTGTCGCCCGTGTTGTTGATCGCCGTATTGCTGAAGCTGAACACGCCACCGGCACGCCAGCGGTCATTGATCGCCCGGTCCGCACCGATCAGCACGCCTGCGTAGTTGGCGCTATAGCCGTCCACATTGTCGCGCTCGTCCTGGCTTGCATGGCCGCCGAATGCCTGGCCCCACACGCCCCACTGCGCTGGGCCTTCGCCGGTTGCCACGCCCGTTTCGCGCGTCGTCTGCGCTAGGCGCAGCGAGTCGACGTGCGACGCCACCACGTTCAGCGCGTCGAGCGTCGGCGCAGCCGCTGCCCCGCCCGTCTGGGTCGCGCCCAGTTGTTTGCCGATACGGTTGGCGGTCACAGCCGAGCGCTGGCTCAGCGAGCCCAGCGCGGCGTTGTACAGGTTCAGCAAGCCTGGGCTGCTGATGCCGGTGTAGCTCAGAAGGCCGCTGACCGAAGCGATTGCATTCGGTGCGGTCGCGACCACCGCTGGGCTCGGAGTTGGCGTCGGAGTTGGCGTCGGAGTTGGCGTCGGAGTCGGAGTTGGAGTTGGAGTCGGAGTCGGAGTTGGAGTTGGAGTTGGAGTTGGAGTCGGAGTCGGAGTCGGAGTCGGAGTCGGAGTCGGTGTCGGTGTCGGTGTCGGTGTCGGTGTGGGTGTAGGTGTAGGTGTAGCTGTCGGCGCACTCAGCGTCACAACCAGATCGGTGTGACCAGAGGTGATCATGTTGGAGCCACTGGCGCTCAAGGTGCCGGCTGAATATGTCAGACCCGAACCGTAATTCGCCGTACCCGCCGTGTCGACTACTACGAAACGTTGTCCGGCGGCCAATGCATATCCGTTCGGCACCACATTCACCGCCCCCGAGGTCATCGTCGTGTTGCCTGTCACTACGAGTCCGCCATACTGGCCCGTACCGGTTCCCGCTACGCCAACCTGCAGTGTGCCGCCCGTCTGGTTGTAGTTGCCCGTGATCGTGATCGGCTGGTTGACCTGCAGCACCGCCGTCCCGTTGTTGTTCACCGCATTGCTGCCAACGTTGATGTTGTCGTTTAGCAGCAGGTTGCCGGAAACGAAGGCGACGTTAGAGCTGGTGTTGGTGATGGTTCCGATGGTGTTGCCGCCGCTATAACCCGTCATCGCGCCAAAGATAGTGCCCGTGCCGCCGCTGATGCTCAGATCGTTGCTGGAAAGGTTCGCGATGTTTCCGGCAATCACTCCGGAATTAGTGATCGTGCCAAGCGAGCTTGTAACGTCGTTGTATATTGCATAGTTAGCGCTGGAAATGGTGCCGCTGTTGTTCAGAGCAGTGATCACACCACCGCCGTCGTTGATGCCGAATTGACCGCCTGTGATGAGACCGCTGTTGGTCAGCGTGCCGATCGTGCCGGCGTTCCAGATACCGTTGCCAGCAGCGGTGATGGTGCCGCTGTTGGTCAGCGTGCCGATCGTGCCGATGCTGTTGATGCCATCGCCACTCGCGCTGATGAGACCGCTGTTGCTCAGCATGTCGATCACGACGCGGTTGTTGATGCCATAGGTAGCATTGCTGAGGGTGCCGCCAACGGTGTTGTCCAACACGGTGATGGTACCCGTGTAATTGAAGATGCCGGCGTAGTGGGATGTGAGCAAGCCGCTGTTGGTCAGGGTGCCAATCGTGCCCTGGTTAAAGATGGCCGCGTTATAGCCACCACTGATAGAGCCGTTGTTGATTAGCGCACCGATTGTGCCGAAGCTGTGGATACCTGCGCTAGTGCCACCGCTGATAATGCCGCTGTTGGTCAACGTGCCGACGTTACTGCCGGCATTGACGCCGGTCCCGTGCCCGGAAATGGCTCCAGTGGACGTAACAGTAAGGTCACCGGTGGACCATGAGTAGCGGCCGGTGGTGGGGGTGCTGATGACCACCTGGGCCGTTGCCGCCTGCGCCATAAACGCCAGAGTGCCGGTGACGGCAAGGGTCATCGTCTTTGTCTTGAGCTTCAGTTTGCGAGTGTTCACGGCGCTGGCCTATACGTGTAGTAATTATTTAAACTCTTGACGCCCGTAAATTGCGGCGAGCTGCCGGTACCAGCCTTCTTTCATGGACGGATCCCCAGTACTTAATAACGGCGCGCGTTTGTCGAACTGTAGGAAACTTAGCTGTCGGTTTTCTTTCCGTCGGCTTCTGTCGGTAAATAAGAACTGCTTGTGGATCCGCTGACTGCGGTTTCAACGTTTCAGTCTTTATCGTTGGCGCTGTGACATAGGGTGGGCAATAACGACACAGCAGTGCTCAACGATTCAGATGACGTCCAGATCCGCGGATCGCAGGCGTGTGTGGCTGCTAAGGGTCAAGCGTCGGCGTTCGCAGCAGCTAGTCGAAAGGCCACGGTGGGTGGGGCTGCGAGCGATCTCTGTGCCGTGTGTCTGGGAGATAGTGATGGGGCCGATTGTCAAGGTCCTGAGAAAGTCGCGCGGTACGGTTCAGCGACCGCGGCTTTAGGACGTCGGACGTTGCTTGATACCGGTCACAGCTGCCGGGGAGCTGCCGGCGAAGGCGGGACATGCTCCCGCGTACTACGAAGAATTTTTTGTCATGTACTGAGATGTCTAGGGTCCGCTTTGAGTCCTCGGGGGCGCTTGCGTTCAAACGAATACTCAGGGTTTGCAGTTGCAGCGGTTTGCTATATCGCCTTCGGCGGACATAGGCACGCATGTTCCTTTGCGCAATCTACTATCTGCCGAGGCCTATATGTCACCTCGTCGCGGGTGGCCATGCACGGCCTATGTCGGTATCGACTGGGCTGACATGCAGCACGACATCGGCATTGAGGCAGCAGGCGACCTCCGTCGCGAATCGAGCTGCATGGCGCACCGGGGTTGCGCCATGGACGAATGGCTAAATGCGCTGCGCCCGCGCTTTGGCAGGCCCATGGCAGCGACCCTTGAACTGGCCAATCGTCGCTGCGCTGCAGAAGTATGATTTCCTCGTGTTTTTCCGATTTCCGATCCCCGATCCCCGATCCCCGATCCCCGATCCCCGATCCCCGATCCCCGATCCCCGATCCCCGACACGAGCGCCTCGTGCAGGTACGACAAGCCGGCATTCGATGCGGCATCGCTCGAGCGCGTTGCCGCAAGGCGCCCGGTGGTCCCTTCTGCGGGCGCGACCTCGGCGGTGGCTGTGCTGTCGCCGAGGATGTAGTGCGCATTGCGCCGGCACAGCGATTGCCATCGGCGCGTCACCGAATCCCAGACGTCGATTCGGTGTCGAGGATTATGCATGCGCGCATGCTTTATGAGCATCAAACCGGCCGTTCTGAGTGAGGACGCTCCAATCTCGTCTTTCTCGCACATCACCGGATCAACGCGCGCCTCGACATCGGAGTGGCGTCCGCGGGAGCACGCGAAATTGATCGTCTTGTACGGCTCGCTCCATCGACGTCGAGTTGCAGCAGCCTGACGCGGGGTGCTGCGCTGTCGAGCAGGTAGTCTGCAAGCGGCACATTCGAAGCCTGATCGGGCACTGCATCGAAGTGCGCGTTGGAGCGCCGCGTGCGCGTGGCCCGATTCCGCCGATCATATTCCCCTTCGCAGAGCACTCGCGAAGACCCAGGTTGAATTCTCCGAATAGTAATGGTGATCACCCGACGCGCGCTGATACCCGCAGGGTGGCACGCAATTCGGGTCCAGACGTCGATAACGCACCATTTCTCACTATTTTCCCGTATCAGGGTTTTCACTACCTTTTCTCACAGCATCCAAGATCTCGCCTTATTTGGACCACAGATAGGCTGGCCGAGGATTGGTGCTGTCGAAATTTTCTTGAAGGGAGCCGTCGGTAAGGCACTGTTTTAACGGCATCTTTCTCTAAATATCGCCGAGATGAGCGTGAGCGGCTGTCGGCGATCAACGTTACGTAAAATTTAGTTAATGTCGGATGAATTTCAACTGTCAAAATCCATCCGACCTTGAACTGCGGACATCAACGGCACAAGGCTTTGCAGCCGACTTATTTATTCAACGTTGGCCGTACGGTTCATCTAACTTTGAACTTTGCGGTGCTTGGTTCATTTTACTTTGAGCTTTCCCATTGATCCCTCAAACGGAAGATTTGCCGTTGTCTGCGTACCAACACAAGTGCGGGCGAATCTTTCAGTTCGGCCAAGAGCATTCATTCGACATTACCGATCGAACCGTCAACAAAATGAGACGATGCTGTCTAGGAACATCCCTTTAGGCAAAGCCTCACAGCGAACCCATGATGTTATCGACCGGCCAACTCCCAAAATGTTAAGCCGGCACCGCAAGCAGTAGTTAGAAACCTGCCAACCGTCGCGATCCCCTTGAGCAAACTCCTGGCGTTTCGTGGGGCGAATCGATACGCCGATGGAGTAATTCAATAAGACCAGTGGTTAAACGATCTTTTGGCGCGGCAGGCATGCCGCAAACAAGATTTGCATAAGGAAAAATGGCGTGAAGCAGCCCCATCAGCATAAAAAAAAGCCCGGTTCCTGCTGGGACGCGGGCTTGAATGTTATAAGTTATTGTAAGACGCCCAGCACACATATCCGATGATGGTCGTTGAAATTAACTGCAAAAGATCAAGGCTTTGGATTCGCTGCAATGAAAGATGCTAGTGTCGGTTGCCAACCATAAGCCGCGCCGCTATTGTCATAGAGGCCATAACCATCGGTGAAGTCGTACATCTCATACCAGTTGAACCCAACAACCTGACTTTGCGCGACAAACTGTGGCATAGCCTGATTAATGTAACCTTCACCCGTGCTGGCCGAGGTTGAGCTTGAGGCCTGACCCAAACCACATTCCGAGAAATACAGCGGCTTCGTGCTGATCGCGGCAATTGAAGTGAAGATGTTGTACGTGCCGCTTAGACCGTTCACCGACTCCATGTTGCCGCCGGAGTAGTAGTAGTGCCATGCAATCATGTCGAACGTCGCAGCTGCAGTAGGCATAGTCGAACCGTTCGGCTCGACGTTGTTCACGATCATGTCGAGGAAGCCGAAGTGAATGTAGGCTATCCCACCGAGCATCACTTTGGTTTTTCCAGTCGTATCAACGCTGCGAAAACCATTACACAGTCCGGCTTGATACGCAACGTATAGCGGTGCGCTTGACTTAAAGTCGGAAGGGATAGTGCCATCCACGTGAGTTTTAACACAAGCTACATCGAACTCGTTGCCCATCTCGATGACGGGTACCAATCCCGCAAAGATGTTGGCCGCAGACACACCCATATTGTAACCCTGAGTATAAGCGTTCGGTACGGAGGTCCCTGTCGGAGTAGAGGTGATCGCTGGCAGGACTGTAATACCTGGCATACCCGGAATCACTGTGTTAACCAACGCTTGCATATTAGCTGTATTCCAGCAGTCCTGACGACAGACCGTCATGCCATTGGCGGACATAAGTGCCACCTGATCTGCAAGCGAATTAGTGTACAGACCCCCTTGGTTGTAATGGCAGTTGATGCCGTAGTACGGGAGCGACCCGGAAATGGTGTAGGTCACATCGACTGATGTTGAAGTGCCGCCTGGTTGCCCAGCTGGTACGCTGAATGCCGTAGCCGTGAGCACCTGCGAACCCGTCACTGCGCCCATGTCGATCGTTGTACTCCACGTCCCGCCGCTCGGCGTTACGTCCGCGCCGACCTTGGTACCTGCACTGTCATAAACAGCTACGTTGACCCACTCGGTTCCCGCAGTACCGGTCATCGTGAACATTGCAGATTCGGTTGAGCCACTGACAGGTGACGTGACGGCAAAACCGGTTGTAACGTTATTTACGATTACCGGCACGCTAGCGGTATTAGTGCCATCGCTGACGGTGAGAGTCTGGCTACCATTAGCCAAAGTCGTTGTGTCGACGCTAATGCTATAAGATTGGGCCGCCACGGTCACTGAACCGAGAACCGTTGAGCCGTCGGTTGCAGTGACGGTAGCCCCGTCCGTGCCGGTGAGGTTAATAGTTCCGCTAACTGTCGCGCCTGACGCAGGCGAGGTAATAGTAATAGCCACTTTTCGCTTCCTTTCAGAATTGTCGATACTGATAATTTAGCGGCATCGGATGAGCCGCCTCCAAGGAGATACCAGAAATGCGCCTACCCTTACTAAAAAAGCCTAGCCATCGTGACTAAACAAATAGCAACACAGGCGTGGACCATCGTGCTGAAAGGAAGCGTAAATGGCTTTCATTTTTATGCTCTTAGCAGACGTGGTTACAGCGCAATTAATCGCACGATTTAGGACGTTATCGAAAGCACTGTTACAAAAAATGGGCAGAGCCATTGCTGCTTCCGGTCGTAGTAACAGCGAAAAATCCCCGAATTATTCCACTGAGTTGTGACCGTTAAAAGCGGGGCGTTCGACTATTCCACGATAGAGGCAGGAAGCCCTCGTAATTACGGTGACATCAGTTCCAGCGGCGTGTAATCGATCGCCGCGGGCACAACCGTGCGAACAATAGGCGTTCCGAATGTGATCGCCTATTGTTCGCACGTCGGAAAAGGAAAGCTCGAACGCTTCCGGATATTTTCAATCGAACTGAAAAGCAGAAAACAGCGGTGGTTACCCCAGCGGCTTTGTGCCTGAATGCGGGACTGGCGAGGAACTTTAGCCGTCGAGCGGAAATGCGGGGCACCCGGGAAAGATCTCTTTCAAATTCCCAGGCAACTCTCGGCCTTCACAGAATTGAGGGCCCTTGGTAATGGGCTCGACTGTCCGTCTATGGCGAAGCTTTAGGGCTTTTACGGGTCGATTAGCGACTTTCAACTACTGCTCCGTTATCAGTTCGTTAGCTGAATGCGCGTCGCGCGTTCAGCAACTAAGGATTTTGCCAATGCCTTCGCATCTCGCCGGCCCCTACCTTTCATGCGGTTGACTTGAAGCAAAAACGTTTGGCGGTGTTGTTGTGGTTGGGCAGCTATGGTGTTATAGGGTAAACACTCGAGAGTCGAAATGATGACTTCAGTCGTTACTTTGCAGGAGACGGGCGATAGGCTGCTTAGCCTATCGCCTTCGAAGATCTCATGGAGTCAACTTAAATTTTTGATTTTGTTACGATTTCCTCGATTTCGCTTCGCTGTTACCGGCAAAAAGTAGCTCAACGTTCGTCGAACTTCACTCAAGATTCGGTGAATTTCGACACCTATTTCTCGTCCCTCGCACTATCCCTTCTTGAAATTTGCGATCGGTGTGCCATATACTTAGCACTCATCGCACGAGAGTGCTAACAGTTTCCGACCGGTGGCTTTGTGGCTCATCGGACGGGTTTCCCGCGTTTTTATAGTCTCAGTTAGAGAGGAGTGTGTATGAACCTTCGTCCTTTGCACGATCGCGTCATCGTTAAACGTCTGGATCAGGAAACCAAGACTGCTTCGGGTCTCATCATCCCCGACGCTGCAGCTGAAAAGCCGGATCAAGGCGAAATCCTGGCCGTCGGCCCGGGCAAGCGCGATGACAAGGGTACGCAAAACGCCCTCGACGTCAAAGTGGGCGACCGCGTGCTGTTCGGTAAATACGCTGGTCAGACCGTCAAGGTCGACGGCAATGAACTGCTCGTGATGCGCGAAGAAGACATCATGGCCGTCCTGGTCAAGTAATCAGCTTCAAGCCCATGGCGCTCAGGCCGGCGCGATCGAACCGCTCATGCGGGTCTCGTCCGGTCCGGTAGAAGCCAGAAAACTGAAACAATCAAGGAGTTTGAATATGGCAGCTAAAGAAGTCGTATTTGGCGATATCGCCCGTGCAAAGATGGTTGAAGGCGTGAACATCCTGGCCAACGCGGTCAAGGTCACGCTGGGCCCGAAGGGCCGTAACGTCGTTCTGGAACGCAGCTTCGGCGGCCCGACGGTCACGAAGGACGGTGTTTCGGTTGCGAAAGAAATCGAACTGAAAGACAAGCTCCAGAACATGGGTGCGCAAATGGTGAAGGAAGTTGCTTCCCGCACCAGCGACAACGCCGGCGACGGCACGACGACGGCTACGGTTTTGGCCCAGTCGATCGTCCGCGAAGGCATGAAGTACGTTGCATCGGGCATGAACCCGATGGATCTGAAGCGCGGCATCGACAAGGCGGTGACGGCTGCTATCGAAGAACTGCGCAAGATCAGCAAGCCTTGCACGACGAACAAGGAAATCGCCCAAGTTGGCGCGATTTCGGCTAACAGCGATTCGTCGATTGGTGACCGTATTGCTGAAGCAATGGACAAGGTCGGCAAGGAAGGCGTGATCACGGTTGAAGACGGCAAGTCGCTGGAAGACGAGCTGGACGTGGTTGAAGGTATGCAATTCGACCGCGGCTACCTGTCGCCGTACTTCATCAACACGCCGGAAAAGCAAACCGCGATCCTCGAGAACCCGTTCGTGCTGTTGCACGACAAGAAGGTGTCGAACATCCGTGACCTGCTACCGATCCTGGAACAAGTTGCGAAGGCTGGCCGTCCGCTGCTGATCATCGCTGAAGATGTCGAAGGCGAAGCTCTGGCAACGCTGGTTGTGAACAACATCCGCGGCATCCTGAAGACCGTTGCTGTGAAGGCTCCGGGCTTTGGCGATCGTCGTAAGGCCATGCTGGAAGACATCGCGATCCTGACCGGTGGTCAAGTTATCGCGGAAGAAACCGGCCTGACGCTGGAAAAGGCTACGTTGGCTGAGCTGGGTTCGGCTAAGCGCATCGAAGTGGCGAAGGAGAACACCACGATCATCGACGGCGCTGGCGAAGCTTCGGCAATCGAAAACCGTGTCAAGCAAGTTCGCACGCAAATCGAAGAAGCAACGTCGGATTACGACCGTGAAAAGCTGCAGGAACGTGTCGCTAAGCTGGCTGGCGGCGTTGCAGTGATCAAGGTTGGCGCTGCTACCGAAGTCGAAATGAAGGAAAAGAAGGCACGTGTAGAAGACGCATTGCACGCAACGCGCGCAGCTGTGGAAGAAGGCATCGTAGCTGGCGGCGGCGTTGCGCTGATCCGCGCTCGTCTGGCACTGAAGGACTTGAAGGGCGACAACGCTGATCAAGACGCTGGTATCAAGATCGTGCTGCGCGCGATGGAAGAGCCGCTTCGCCAGATCGTCACGAACGGTGGCGAAGAAGCCAGCGTCGTGGTGGCAGCAGTTGCAGCCGGTACGGGCAACTTCGGCTACAACGCGCAAACCGGCGAGTACGTCGACCTGGTGGAAGCCGGTGTCGTCGATCCGACCAAGGTAACGCGTACGGCACTGCAAAACGCGGCATCGGTGGCAGGTCTGCTGCTGACGACTGACTGCGCTGTGTCGGAACTGCCGAAGGACGATGCTCCGATGGGCGGCGGTATGCCTGGCGGCATGGGCGGTATGGGCATGGACATGTAATTTCGGGCCTAGCCTGAATGACAGGGCAACGCGGGCTTTTTCGGAAGCTTGGCGTTTGCCCAAACAAAAAACCCGCATCGGTGACGATGCGGGTTTTTTTGTAGGCGATCGTTCGCGCGCATCGAATGGAGACAAATTGTCGACTACTGTCGATCGCGGCAGCATCGGGGGATCTGTGTCAACTCATAATGTCTGCACTAGCCGTCACGATGCGACGCCGAGCGGGGGGGTGGCGCTTGGTCGAGGCGTCAGGCGGAGCTGCTCGAGCCTGCCGTCTTGCGTGGGGTCACGTCAAAAGCGAAGTCCAACATCTATCTCGTATAAGGTGTCGCAAGGTACGAAAATCTTCCTAAGTACCTCCAACTTGGAGACGGCTTAGTGATTGCAAGCCCGCGATAGAGGTGGCCCCGTTCGTTCGGACATTTTTTTCGATTTTTAAGTGGAACGCTGGGTGGTCACGCTGCCGTCTTTATCGCGGGCCGCATAGCGAAATAAGCCTCGTCGGGCGTACGGTCCGATATGCTTGAATGAGGTCTATTTTAGTTGTACCAGGTGAGGTAGTTTGCGATCGATTTCCTTGCATGGTCGGCGGATTCATAAGGCTTCAAGTATATTTCTTCGTACTTCACGCTGCGCCCCACCCGTTCGATAAAAACGTTGTCCCGCCAGCTTCCCTTGCCGTCCATCGACAGAGCGATCCCACGCGAGCGGACCGCGTCGGTGAAGTCTGTACTGGTGAACTGGCTGCCTATCGGTATTGACGATCTCAGGCAATCCATATTTCGCGAATGCCTCTTCGAGCGCTGCCACCGCGCGCTCAGCCTCCATCGTGATCGCGATTCGGTGCGCTAAAACACGGCGGCTGGCCCAATCGATCACAGCAGTGAGATAGACGAAGCCCTGTGCCATAGGCACGTAAGTCGTGTCCAATGCGAACACCTGGTTGCTGCGCTCGATCTTCCGATCACGCAAGCAGGTACGGCCAAATCTTGTGAGCCAGATGTTTGCGGCTTAAGTTCGGCTTGCGATACAGTGCCTCGATGCCCATTTTGCGCATCAAGGTGCCGACGTGCTTGCGTCCAATCGCGATCCCCTCTCTCTTGAGCAAGCGCATTAACATGTGCGCGCCGGCAAACGGATGCTCCAGGTGCAACTCGTCGATCCGGCGCATGAGCGCCAGATCTGCGGCACTGACCGGGCTCGGCGCGTAGTACGCACTGGATCGGCTAATGCCGACCAGCTTGACCTGCCAGGAAACGGGCAAGGGGTGGGCACGATCAATCATCTCTTTGCGCTCAGCAAGCCTGCCTTGCCGAGCGCGCCGGACAAAAAATCATTCTCCAGCGCCAATTGGCCGATCGTTGCGTGAAGCGTCTTCAGATCCACCGGCGGCTCATTGACGGGCACGCCCGCCGCGCCGAACACATCGGCGGCGTGCTTTTGCAACTGCCGCTTCCATTCCGTGATCTGGTCGGATGAACCTCAAACTGCTGCGCCAATCCTGCCAGCGTGCGCTCGCCACGCACTGCTGCCAGTGCCACCTTCGCCTTGAACGCCGCTGAGTGTGTGCGCCGGGTTCTCTTCGTCATCGTCTGATTTCCTTTGTAGGCATTGTGCCTATCTCAGATCCCAGCGACTCCACCTAACCGACTGTCCGGATTTCCGGAGCCATCTCTATGCGTGCTTTCGAGACATAGTCGCCATAGCAGCATTTGTGCCCCCGCAAATGGATGCTCTAGATGAAGCTTATTAAACTGACGCATCGATTTCAGAGCGGCTTCGCTGATTGCACGCGGCTGGCAACCGTCGCTCGACCGTCTGAAACCCACCAGTCGGTCCTGCTGTGTCACTAGCGGGACGTGATCGCAATCGATCATCGCCTTACCCACAGCAGTCCCGTCTTGCTGAGCGTTTCTTCAAAAAATAATTCGCCAGCGCCTACTGCCCGATCTTCACGCGCAGCTTACTCACGACTATGGCGGCGCAACTGAGCTCGTCTTGCACACAAGAACACGTCGGCAACCCGTTCCTGTAACGGCTTCTTCCAGTCAGCAAGCTGGTTCGGATGGACATCAAACCGCTGGGCCAGCTCTGCCAGTGTTTATCCCCCTTGATTGCCACCAGCGGCACCTTTAACAACGCCGACGATATGTGCCTTGCCGCACGGTCGCAGCCCTTGTCGGCCACTACCATTTGCTTGTACATCGAGCGCTAAGCCAAACGGTAGGGGAGCACACAGCGCGCCGACACCAAGTGCCCTTTGCCGGCCAATACTTTCTCGCTGCGACGAAGGGGCGAGTTTTCCCCGATTCGGATTGGTTATCGATAAACCAATTCACCTTTTGACGAGAGCCGCATGAAAGCACAGCTAACTGGTCGTGAACGGGCCTGGGAATGCATCAACACAGTGAAAACCGTTGGACCGTGGTCGCGCGCGGTTCTGGCGGGGGATTCAAGGTTCCTGCCAACGATCGTGGAAAGTGCAATGCACGCTGAACTTCATTCATTCGGGGCGTATTCGGCAAGTGAACCAGTGACGCAAAGAGCATTCGGGACGCAAAGCGTGTCGTCACGTTCCATCGAACGCGCTGCAAGCGTAGTCGTCAAGGGGGTATCGTGAAGTTTGTAATTAACGGCAAGTTTACTGCGCAGCGCATCACCGGCGTGCAACGGGTCGCCTATGAACTCACGCGCGCCTTGCAAGCGGGCAATCCTCGTGGTGACGAATTCGAAGTGGTGGTGCCGCAGAATGCGGCCAATTCCGGCTTGGCGCTTAAGCGCAAGCGGATGTGTGCGTGGTTGAAAGGCAACCTCTGGGAGCAAATCACGCTGCCCTTGGCGACCAATAATCAGACCCTCATCAGCCTCTGCAATACCGGTCCTCTTTTCAAGAGCAACCAGATTGTGATGCTGCACGACATGGCTGTATATGACGTCCCCTATGCATTCTCGCAAAAGTTTAGGCTCTGGTATAAGTTGAAATTTTCGATCCTGCATCGGCAGGCGAAGGTCATCCTCACGGTGTCGGCCTTCTCGAAAGAGCGCATCTGTCATCACCTCGGCATTGACGAGGCGCGCGTGGCGGTCATTCCCAACGGTGCCGACCATCTCGACCGTGTGGACAGCGATCCTGGCATTTTCTCGCGGCTGCGCCTGGCGAAAGGCTCGTATTGCGTCATTGTGGGGAGTCTCGATCCCCGCAAGAACCTACAACGAGTACTCGATGCGTTGCCGCAGCTCGGCCATTTACTCGATATGAAGTTTGTTGTCGTGGGCGGTGCCAACCCGCGTATCTTCGGTTCGGGCCACGCCATGGAGCAGCAGCAATCGGACCAAGTTGTATGGGCAGGCTTTGTCACGGACGGCGAGCTCAAGGCGCTCTACGGCGATGCGGCATGCCTCGTGTTTCCGTCGCTCTATGAAGGGTTCGGGTTGCCGCCGCTGGAGGCAATGTACTGCGGTTGTCCGGTGATCGTATCGAGCGAGGCCTCGCTTACTGAGGTTTGCGGCGATGCGGCCATGTATTGCGATGCGAAATCGGTCGACGACATCGCCGCTAAGATTTCGCTGATGATGTCTGACAATGAACTACGGCAGCGGTATCGCGAAATCGGCTTGCGCCACGCTCAGCAATTTAGATGGGATCGCGCCGCAAGCAAGCTGCTGCGAGTGTTATATGGCGAGGCATATGCAACAGCGCCGCAGCTCTCGGAGCGACCTGCGGTGGGTCAAACCGTTGATAGATGATTCGATCATTCAGGGAGCTTCGCGACAGCCCATGTGGGCTGACGATCGAGCCGATGCGAGAGACTAAACCGAAGTCGTGTCACCAAAATCGTGACGCCAGGAATAGACAGCCTCTTACGCTTAGGTATCCACACGGTTGTGGATTGTGGCGCTTTCCATAGTTGGCATTCGTGTAAAGATCGAGACATCGATTCGAACTCGACACGAACTCACGTACGATTTGAAGGGAGAAACATGATGAAAGGATTTCTAGCGCGTCTATGCGATATCGTGTTGATCATGGCGGGAGCTGCTGCAGCTGATCGATTGACCTTAGGGACCGTCATGCCAAATCGGCTTGCACACGTCGTAGCCGTCGCTATTGCGCTTGCTTTGGCGGCAAACGTGTTTCCCGCATGCGGAATTTATCGGTCGTGGAGGGCACGCTCAGTGCCGCAGTTGTTAATCCGTTTGTTGATCGCATGGGGAATCGTGCAGGCGGGAACCTTGTTGATTCTGGGTTTGGACGGATTGGAAACCGTCCCGATGACGTGGCTGTTGTACTGGACGGGTCTGACGGGGGCTGGCTTTATGGCCGTTCGGATGCTGATTTACGCCACGCTGGGCCGTTTCAGGCAAGCCGGGTTGGACGTTCGGCCCGTCGCTGTTGTTGGCTGTGGTGCCCACTATCACCGGATAGTGAGCGACATTGAAGCAAATGCCGCGTCGGGGTTTCGAATTGCGGCCAGACTGGATTGGAGACCCGACGAACTCGCTGCGGCGCCGCAGTCCTCCGCGCCAGCATTTCACGAGTTGGATGCGTTGGCGGCACACGTGCGCGAGGCCGCTATAGGGGAGTTGTGGCTTGTTTTGCCGCTGTCGGAAGAACGGCTGATTCACCGCTGCATGGAGCTGTTCCGCGGTACGCTCGTGAACATTCGCTTCCTCCCTGATGTCGAGGGTCTTTCGATCAATCGCGGTGGTGTCTTGAACTTGTTTGGTGCACCAGCAATCAGTCTGTCTCCTTCGTCCATGAGTCGAGATGCTATGACCGAGAAAGAGACGTTCGATCGGCTCTTCTCCGCGTTTGTCTTGTTTGTCATATCGCCCGTTTTACTCGCCATTGCAATTGCCATAAAGCTCTCTTCACCAGGGCCTGTGCTATTCAAGCAGAAGCGGAAGGGACTTGATGGACGCGTGTTTACGATCTACAAGTTTCGGACGATGCGGGCTCACGTGCAGACGCACGGTGTGGTGCAGCAAGCAACGCGTAATGACCCTCGCGTTACCACAGTTGGGGGCTTTCTTCGTCGCACGAGTCTTGACGAGCTGCCGCAGTTTTTCAACGTTCTGCGAGGTGAAATGTCGGTGGTGGGACCGCGCCCGCATGCTCTCGAGCACGACGAATTATATCGGCCGCTAATTGAGGGCTACCTTGATCGATATCGCGCAAAACCTGGCATTACCGGGTGGGCGCAGGTCAATGGATTCAGGGGGGAAACCGACAAAATCGAGAAGATGGTGGCTCGAGTTGAGCACGATCTTTACTATCTGCAACACTGGTCCTTTGCATTCGATATCCGGATTGTTGCAGCAACAGTGTTGAAGGGGTTTATTCATAGTACTGCATATTGATTGGTGGTTTTGGATCAAAGCGCAATAGGAGGTTCTAATGTTTAGAGGCTCGAGATTGACTGGCTGAGGCGAGTGTCGCCGCGAAGACCTTGCATGGCGAATGCAACGCATGAGTTGCCCGGGGGGCCAACTGTTCAGACTGTCGGCAACGACATCGAATTCGTACTGACTCTAGACTGAGCGGTCGCTCCTGTTCTTTGGGCAGATATTGACGAAGCAACCCGTTAATGTTCTTGCAGGTTCCGGATTTGCCAAGGACTATGCGGGTGGTGAGCAGGCCAAGAGGGGTTTCACCCTAAGCCTCTCGCGTGTAGGTTCATGCCCCGAGTAGGTCTGTCGATTTTTTCGACATGTACCTCTCAGCGTGACGGTCATCCCGCGCCTGTCCATGGACAACGACGCGGCCCAAAGCACGAGGCTGGGGACAACCGCCTGACGGCGGTTCCGTCATCGCCCAGCGTCTCCCCGCGAGCTTCGCCTTCGGCCTGACGCGCCGCTGCGCGGCTTGCCCCATCCAGATAAAGAAACAGGACCCCGTCTTGACCCTAAGTGCTCAGTTTGCCGATAATGAGCGAATGGCGCTTTCCGAGCACGTTGAGATAGACGGTCTCGTTGTACGGCGTGCGGTACTGCCAGCAGCGTACGGGACGCGAATCCAGTTGAACGAGAAGGCTCTCCCGGCGACGTGGTGCGAGCTGTCCTTCGCGCGCTGCTGCCGGTAGTAGGCCCCAGCCTACGATGACCAGGGGATGGTGTGGGCAGCTCATTCCACGAAGGTCTGA
Source organism: Caballeronia sp. LjRoot29 (assembly GCF_964252755.1). Classification (NCBI taxonomy): domain Bacteria; kingdom Pseudomonadati; phylum Pseudomonadota; class Betaproteobacteria; order Burkholderiales; family Burkholderiaceae; genus Caballeronia; species Caballeronia sp. LjRoot29. The sequence continues at coordinate 29,133 of NZ_CAXUPU020000055.1, forward strand.
CCCAGGAAATTCGTACACTGCAGCCGCCAGTGGACCTAGCTCTGTGCGCCGCTGCGCTCGCTCACCGGTGCATACCAACTTACTTCTGTAGCTCATCAGCACTCGTCGTCCGTTCTCGCTGCTCACCGAAGACAGCCAGCAGACGTGGGGCGAGCTGCGCGCCGGCACCCGGCAGGTTCTTGAACAGCGTATAGGCCGGCAGCGAGGGCGCTACCGCGGCGATCTCGTGCTCGAATTCACGATCGCAATACCGCACGTAGCTGTGCAGCCGGTGCCAGGACGTGGAGCCGGCATGGACCGATGGTCGCCGGTCCTTCAGTCAGCGGTGATCTGGACGATTAGGTTTGGTCAGATATGACCTCCGGCGATGATGAGGATGCGCACCTTATGAGCGGGGCTGGCCCGTCTGTTACACGATCACCCGATCGAGGTATTGGAAGTCAATCGTCACTATAGCGCGATGCGTCCATCTAAAAGAGAGTCCGATTTTACTGATGCCGGGAAACCGGCGCGTGCGATCCTCTTTGGAAGAGCTACAACTATTTGAAATGAACAGTCGGGTGTTTCCGAAGCGATGCGTGCCGTTCGGTTGCCAGACGAAGCGCAGTTAAGGCAGAGATGCAGGCTATCGACCGACTTCGTGCTTCGCTCCTGAGCGCCCACTGGAAATCCGCAAACCTCTTCCAAAGTTGAAGACTGCAGATGGATCAAGGGTCGCATCGGTTTTCGTTCGCTCGGCGAAAACCTAAGGATGCAAACGCTCACCACATTGCGGTTGTGGCAAAGCGTTAAATCACCCTGGCGGGAGAGCCAAAGTACTTGACGCCCTGAACGGCCAACCTGCTAAACGGGTTCGCTAAAGATGAAGTGCCATATCGTAAGGAAAACTGTAGCCGCTCATGCTGGCCAATCTGGCGGACTCGCGGGATGTCGACTTGGCACAGCAGCGTCAACGCTCCCACTGAAAATCGGTTTAGCCGCTTCAAAAAACGTGCGGTTTCCATGGCGTGCGTTACGCCGCGTACGCCGAAATCAAGGCGGCCAGTTTCAAATGTATCGAATTCTTTTGTAATCCAAAACGGCGATATTTAACGCTCGGCTATCGGCGGCCACAGTTCGCTTCGAGTTCGTGCCAGTACGTGCTTCAGCCTATTTTTCATCTCCCGAACTTCCTTACGCTTTCGGTCTGAGCGAGAGTTAACCGGGTGGAATTTGCGTAAAGAATCAAACGTTTCATAGCTATGCACATATAGCAATATCCCCCCGTTGTTCACCGTGCATTTTGCGCCGACCGAGACATCGCGTCAGATCATGGCGGTGCGCTTCTTTCGCGATATCATTACCTAGTGTTCGCGTCGCTGCGCGCCCATCTCATATCCGCCATTAAGTAGCACATCGCCTGCGTAACCAGGAACCCAAACCATTCGTGTGGACTGCCAAGGCCGATGACATTATGTCGAAAGTTATCTACGCCGGCTGTCGCCGTGGTCTAAGAGAGACGAAGCACTACACTTGCTTTGTCAGAGGGCATATATGGGAGTCGTGAAACCGGCCTGGACGGCAGGTATCTGTCTATTTGCCATACGAAGATCTGGCGCTGGCGGAGTGGCTGATGTGGTTGTTGAGACTTTGGGGCTCAGGTAGCGGGCCAGACACGCCCGCCGTGTATTTCGAGTTGGTTAGATAGGGTGCCAGGGTTATGTCCCGTTTTCGTAAAATTTTAGTCGTCGCATTCTGCGGCGTATTGACCGTAGCCAGCCTGATTTATGTCAGGCTCGCGCTGCCTTACCCGTTCCGCCGCGCGCCTGCGGCAGTCGCTGCCGGGTCGACGCCACCTGGCAGCATACGATTTGCAGTGCTTGGAGACTCCGACAGCCAATCCTTCCATGACAACCTGACGTTGGCCGGTCCGAGCTTGCGAGGAGGTGCCTACCGCGCGACGACGTGGCAGTGGACCGAGGTCCTGGCCCGACTCCGGGGTGACCAGATCGACTCTGGAAAATGGGCCGCTTGGGGGACCGGTGCCTCTCGCGCCTATGTCGACGAAGCGTTCGGTCTTCTCGCCCGGACTCCCCGCAAAGACGATTATCGATACAACTTTGCCGTCAGCGGCGCTACCTGCAGCCAGTTGATGGGACATCCGTTGCGCCAGGCAATCCGTCTGGTCGACCTGATGAACACAGAGCCACAAGCCTGGCGAGACGGCATTGTGCTGATCCGGATCGGTGTCAACGATATCGGCAGGGAGGACGTCCTTGACGAGTTGTCTCGGGACCCGGCCGCGTCGCGTCCCGCGGCCTTGATCAACGCCTGTATTGGCGAAATTGGCGAGGCAGTCGCCCTGATCCGCCAGCGGCACCCGGATACCTATATTGCACTTGTAGGTGTGCTAAACAATGCTGATTGGTCGGTGGACTTCAACAAGTGGCAGTCGGCCGGGGAGATAGCGAATATCAACGCGGGCATGGATCTCTTCGACGATGGTTTACGCAAGCTTGCCGCGGAGAATCGTCACGTTGCTTTTCTTGACGATCGCGCCTGGTTCAGGAGCCTGTGGGGCCAGCGCGACGACCAGGGCCGACCGCGTTACAAGACGGTTCATCTGTCACCTGGATGGGCAATCACCAATACATCGGGCGATGATCCGCACAACGCTGTTCTTTCCGATGGTCATGCCGGCGTAGTCTGGAACACTCTCTGGGCGCAGCACCTTGTCACGTCCCTGAACGTCGCTTTCGGTTTGCATTTCAAACCAATTACAGATGCCGAAGTCATCGACTTTCTGCGACCAAGCTTTGCCGCGAGCGCGCGATCAGCGTCGTTATCGCATACTCCTTAGCATCGCTGCTTTAACGGGTAGCGTGTGCTGTAGTTACGTTTCCGTCAGCCCTGCGGCGACCAAGCCGAGGCATTGGTCGCCGCTGTGCCAAAGGCGGCCGCACGGCTGATGGAACGGCCTCAACTTTTATCGAGTTGGCCCAGTACCTGCACGACGCCACCAATCAGGTCAGTGAAGCGGCGGCACGCTACGCGTTCAACCTTGCACCTCCGATCGCGCAGCGGGAAGCGTGCCGCGTGTGAAGCGACCGGTGCTTTGCAGCGCTTGCGAAACACCAAGCGGCGCCACGATGCCGAATGCCGTTGCGATCAGCAGCAACGCATACGCATTCTCGACACCGGCTTTCGTCAACACGATACGGATCCCTGCCGCCGCCATGATGTGCATGACATAGATGTGCATCGAACGTTGACCGCATAGCACAAGCGGCGCTTTTGCCAGCGTCTGGTTAGCCCGGTAGCAGACGATCATCGTCAATGCCATGCCAAAGATGGCCGCCGGCAGCGCTTGCCACGAATAGACAGGCGCCACGTTCCAGATCGCATGAACCGCCAGGCCGAATCCGGCGCAACAGACAACGAACGATTTCCAGTTTGCGATCGACGCGATGTTCCGCTCGAGTCCCGGCCCGATCGCCGTGCCTGCTGCGAAGAAAATGCCCATTTTCATGGAAGTCGTCAGAAAGGGGTCCAGCAGCATCGTGCTGAATGCGAACGCCGCGATTGCGATCACCATGAGCGCCGGACCGCGTCGGCCACAGGCAAACGCGACCAGTTGCCAGATCATCAATGCATAGAGGAACCAGAACTGGCCAAGCGGCGCGTAGAAGAGCATGGGCCAGTCAGACAATGAGAGCGGATGATTGGTCGAATGGGACATCGCGACCTGCACTCCACCTTGAATAATCGACCATACGAAATACGGCACGACGATCGCCATGAACTTCGATCTGATGAACGGCATGCGGCCTTTCTCGAGGGCTGGCCAGACGTAAAGTCCTGCCAGCAGAAAAAACAGCGGCATGTGGAACGTGTAGAGCGTGAAATCGATCTGCTCGAAAGGGTAGTTCGTTGGCAACAGATGCGCATCGGACAAGCCGCGCTGCACGTGTCCGAAGACGACGAGGCAAATCCCCAGGCCGCGTGTACAGTCAAAAAAAGTGTTACGCATAGCGGTGTGTGCTCCTGATATCTATTTGCTTATTGACGCTTGTGATGACATTCCCGCTCGCCCTGATCTGCTTCCCAAGCCTGTGTTGCAGGCGCGCGCGATCCCCGACGCAAAATGCGTCATGAAACGGAGCGGCCGCCTGCTGCGGCTGCAGCGTGGGAATGTGCGGGAACCTACTGAAATGTGGCGCGCGGATAACTTCGCGGCTAATGAAAGATAGGGGGCCTTGAGGGTTGGCTCCGTTGTATGGCGTACATACCGAATTAAATCGTGTGACTTATCGAGTTAATCAGTTCATTACACCGCTATTCGCCTAACTACTCAGTCTCGCCCGCATTGAAATGGCGAACTTAGCTGCACTGTTTGCAGGCTCGAGGCTGATATCTACTGGCAGGATTTGCCGGTTGATTGGGATTAACTCGGGGTATTGTTAAAAAAGATGTGCGCGTCGTTTTGCATGTTCGACAACGCACATGTGGTTGATCAGCAGCGTAGTAGGCTTTAGACAAGGTCCTTAAACCTACGAAGGTGCATCATGTATGCGCAAAGCGTTAGTTCTGTGTTGGTTGGTACATCACGCCAAATTATTACAGACGACAGCTTTCTCCAGGCTTCCCGAAAGGATTTTGCAAGTAATTTTAATCTACATCCATTCAAATTCAATCACACATTGCATTGCAGTGGTTTATTTGAGATCCCCCGGATTATTGAAATCTCTAGAAGAATGATTGAGAGCAACGGTGATTATTCTGCCCTCGATTTCCGGCACGGCTCTATCAGCACGAAGTTCGGCGACAGCTATGTAGATGCGAGCTTGAGTGCCATGTCGCCGAGCGAACAGCTGGACGAGACCTTTTCCCATCTTGGCGACAACGGCACATGGATCAAGCTGGTTCGGGTGCAGACCTACGACCCCGAATATGCTCACGTCCTGGATATCATTACATCCGAGATTGAAGGCTTGTCTGACTTTCCACTGCGCAAAGACATGTCCTGGGTAACCATGACACTGATACTTTCCTCGCCGAATATTTCAACACCCTTTCACATTGATCACGAATCGAATTTCCTTTTCCAGGTGCAGGGATCAAAAGACGTCTGTTTATTCCCGCCGGCCGATCGCGAGTTGGTGCCGGATCAGGAAATCGAAAATTACTATAGTGGCAATTTCGATGCTGCGCATTATCGCAAGGAAATGCAGAATCGCGGTACTGTCTTTCGGCTTAACC
>NZ_CAXUPU020000056.1:0-30443 GCF_964252755.1 Caballeronia sp. LjRoot29
GAGTTGCGCGGTGAACTTTTTGAACTTGCCTTCGACCGGCACGTTCATTTGCTTCGATGTCGCCGTCACCGTGCTTTTGGTCGTATCGACCTGGGCTTGGGCAAAAGCGGACACCGCCGCGACCAGCGATGCGGCGGATACGCCTGCAAGCAACCAACGGGAAAATTTCGCGTGTTTCATGTCTGTCCTGACGCCACCGGGAAAACCGGTTGAACCGCTATTGAAAAGTCAAACGCAATCCGGCGCAACCCGTGCGGAGGAAACTGGCTATCAACAACAAGGAATCAATTACAGCTCATTTTCGATGAATGCGAACCGGACGATGTTTATCGAAGAAACGGAATCATGCGTGCGAGCAAGCCGTCACGATCGACGAATTGATGCTTCAAAGCAGCCAGCACGTGCATGACGACGAGCACGAGCAGGGTGTAATTCAGGTAAATGTGGACCATCTTCAGCGTGACTTTCAGCGCGTTGTCCGGTCCGATAATCGTCGGCAACGGCACCAGCCCGAGATACACGACCTGAATACCTGCCGCCGAGCTATACAGATAGCCGGACATCGGAATCACCAGCATCAGCGCATAGAGCAGAAAGTGCGTGAGGTGAGCGACGCCTTTTTGCCACGTGGGAATGCGTCGCGGCATGGCCGGAGCCTTATGCGTGGTGCGCCAGAGCACACGCACGACGGCCAGCGCGAAGACCGTCACGCCGATCCATTTGTGCCAGGAGAAATACTTGAGCTTGGTTGGCGTGAAACCGGGAATATCGGTCATGATCCAGCCAAGATAAAAGCCGCATACGATCAGCAGCGCGATCAGCCAGTGAAGGCCGATCGCGGTCCGGCTGTAGCTATCGGAGCTGGCGAAATTCGGGCTGCTTTCCATACGTGATCCACCAGAAAAAGTGCGCAATTGATGACTTGACCCAAGCGGTGTATTGCGCGGTATCCGCAATAACCCCGACGACAAGGTCTCAAGGCCGCCATCCTACCCGAACAAGTAAAAGCCGGCTTTCCGATAAAGAAATAGTTGCCGATCGGTCCACGCCCCGCGTTACAAATCTGATATCAGTGGCTTGTGAAGCGGGCTGGTTTTCCAGGTTTTGTTCAAAAGAGCTTTGTCCAAGGTTAACGCGCCATGCACGCTGGCCATTCCATCTGGGCGATGGATCAAATCCAGTTATGCTCATCGGCAGGGGTCGCTGCAACGCCGGGCCTTAAAGCCGTGACGCGACGGCGAGTCAGGTCTCCGCGCTTCTTCCGCGTGGCGGGCCGCCGTTTGTTACCATGCCCGCTGGCCCGGCCCTTGCTGTTTTATGCAGCCGCCCCAGAACAACGACGTTCAAGAAACTAAAACAACACGCCAGCACGAGCCCAGTATTCCACCTATGGAAGAAGACGATCTAATCGCATGCCACGAGTGCGACACGCTGTTTCATAAGCGCGCCCTGCCGTCCCGCAGTTCCGCGAAATGCACGCGCTGCGGCGCCACGCTCTATCAGAGCGTGTCGTCGAATCTGGACAAGCTTTGCTCCATCACGCTCGCCGCGCTGATCACATTCTTGATCGCGCAGGCCTTTCCTATCGTGGAACTGGAAACGAACGGCATCACGTCGCAAACGACCCTGATTGGTGCAATCGTCGCGTTGTGGGGCGAGAACATGGAAGTGATCGCGACCATGGTTTTCTGCGCGACCATCCTTTTCCCGCTGACCGAATTGGTTGCCATGCTGTATTTGCTCGTGCCGTTGCGCGCGGGTTTCATTCCGGCCGGCTTCAGTCAGGTGCTGCGAGCGATTCAATTCGTGCGGCCGTGGGGAATGATCGAAGTGTTCATGCTGGGCATACTCGTCACGCTGGTGAAAATGGTGAGCATCGCCCGCGTCATTCCTGAGGCGGCGCTTTTTGCGTTCGGTGCGCTGACCTTGCTGTTCGCGGTCATCCTCACCTTCGATCCGCGCGCGCTGTGGGACATCGCCGAGCGTGTCAGCGGTCACGGACCGTTGCGATACACGCCTTTCGGCGGCCTCCGGTCCGGCTCGGTATCGGCTTATGCGGCCACTGCGCATTCCGGCCCGGCATCTGATTTGTTGCATCCGTTCGTGCCAACGCGTGGGCCGCAGCAAAGTCCGCCGATCGGCATGCAGCGGATGCCTCCCGAGGCAGCCGCGCCACCGACCAAGCCATGACCGACAAGCCCAATATTCCCGACACGCCCGGCGCATCCGACGTCCCCGATGCCCCCGGATCTCCCGAGCCAGTATTCACGACGGCCAAGGAAGCCGGGCTGATCGCCTGTCACGCGTGCAACCGTGTGCAAAAGCGCGTGTTCACGGTTGAACGCCAGCTTTGCGTGCGTTGCGGTTCGCCGCTGCATCGGCGTAATCCGGACTCGGTCGCGCGCACCTGGGCGTTGTTGTTGTCCGCCGCGATCCTGTACATTCCGGCGAATTTGTATCCGGTGCTGCACACCTCGTCGATAGTCGGTTCCGAAGACGACACCATCATGAGCGGCGTGGCGATGTTCTGGAACGATGGCGACTATCCGCTCTCCGCGATCATTTTTATCGCCAGTATTCTCGTGCCGATGCTCAAGCTTGGCACGTTGGCGTTTCTCACCTGGGCCACCCAATCGGGCTCCAAGTGGCGTCCTCGCCAGCGCACGACGTTGTACAGAATCGTCGAAAAAATCGGCCGATGGTCAATGCTCGATGTCTTTGTCGTGACACTGACCGTCGCGCTCGTGCGCTTCGGCTCACTCGCCGTCATCACGCCAGGGCCGGGCGCACTTGCGTTCGGCTGCGTGGTGGTGCTCACCATGCTGGCCTCCATGCAATTCGACCCGCGACTGATGTGGGATCACATCGAACCTTCAGGAAAGAAACATGACTAGCCCGCAAGGTCCTTCGAACAACACCGTCAAAGGCCCGAGCGAGCCGTCGCGAAACGCGGGCGGCGGTGGTGGCTTGCCGCCCAATCTGCCTGAGCCGGTCATCGAACCGCGCAGCCGCTGGATCCCGTCGCTCGTCTGGGTCATTCCGCTGATCGCCGCGCTGATCGGCATCGTGCTCGTGGTGAAATCGGTGTCGGGACGCGGACCGACGATCACGATCAGCTTCGTGAGCGCCGAAGGCCTGGAGACAGGCAAGACCAAGGTCAAATACAAGGACGTCGATGTCGGCACGGTCAAGGAGATCACGCTGTCGAAAGATCACTCGCGCGTGCTCGTCGATGTCCAGTTGACCAAGGTCGCCGAGGACTTCGCGGTGAAGGACTCGCGCTTCTGGGTGGTGCGCCCGCGCGTGGCCGCCAGCGGCGTGACCGGACTCGGCACGTTGTTGTCCGGTGCGTATATCGGCGTGGATGCGGGGAAATCGAAAGAGGACGAAACCCATTTTGTCGGGCTCGAAACCCCGCCCGCGGTCACCGGCGATCAAAAAGGACGGCAATTCACCTTGCGCGGTGAGTCGCTGGGTTCCATCGATATAGGTTCGCCTATCTATTACCGGCGCGTGCAGGTCGGGCAAGTCGTCGGCTTTTCGCTCGACAAGGACGGCACGGGCGTCACCATGCAAGTGTTCGTGAACGCGCCGTACGATCAGTACGTCGGGACAAATTCGCGCTGGTGGCACGCAAGCGGCGTCGACCTGCGGCTGGATGCGAGCGGCTTCAAGCTGAACACGCAGTCGCTTGCGACCGTCGTGCTGGGGGGTATCGCCTTCCAGACACCGCCGAATCAGGAGCCCGGGCAGCAGGCGCCGGACAACATGACCTTCCGCCTTGGTTCGGACGAGCAGGACGCCATGCGCGATCCGGACGGCCAGCCAATCCGCGTGGTCATGAATTTCAACCAGTCGCTGCGAGGCTTGTCGGTGGGTGCGCCAATCGATTTCCGCGGCATCCTGCTTGGAAGCGTGACGGGTATCGGGATCGAATACGATGCGAAAACGCGCACCTTCCAGATGCCGGTGACCATGAACATCTATCCGGAGCGGCTGGGCAAGCGCTTCCGGGACGCGGTGCCGCGCCAGAACACCGTGGCCGGACAGGAACTGCTCCAAAAATTGGTGTCGAACGGTTTGCGCGGACAGTTGCGTACCGGCAACCTGTTGACCGGACAGCTTTATGTTGCGCTCGATGTCTTCCCGAAAGCCGCCAAGGCGACGGTGGACCCAAGCGCCGATCCGCTCGAGTTGCCGACCGTGCCGAATACGCTCGACGAGTTGCAACTTCAGGTAGCGGATATCGCGAAGAAACTCGACAAGATTCCGTTCGATGAGATCGGCAACAACCTGAACAGCGCGCTGAAGAACGCGAACGGCCTCTTTAACCAGCTCGGCACGCAAGTTGTGCCCGAAGCACGCGACACGCTTACCGCCGCGCGGAAAACCTTCAACGAGGCACAAAGCACGCTGCAGCAAGACTCGCCGCTGCAGTCAGATGTTCATCAGGCGCTGCAGGAACTCACGCGGACATTGCAATCGCTCAACGCGCTCTCCGATTATCTGGAACGTCATCCGGAATCGCTCGTGCGCGGGAAACCAGGAGATAAGCCATGAGCTTGGCCAGAATATTCAAAGCCGTCGGCGGGGTGTCGGCGATAGGTCTGGTCGCCGCGCTCGCCGCGTGCAGCAGTTCGCCGGCAAGCCGCTTTTATACGCTCGGCGGCAATGCCCCCGCGGCGCCCGCGACGAGAACGGCCGCGCCCGCTTCGTTCTATCTGGAAGTGTCGCCGGTGGACATGCCGCCGCAAGTCGCGAAGAACCAGATGGTCGTGCAGGACGGCTCGGCGCAAGTCCGCGTGCTCGAGGACGAGCGCTGGGCGTCCCTTCCCGCCGACGAAGTCCGGCGCGCGCTGTCGGCGGATTTAACCCAGCAGACGGGGGCGATTGATGTTTATGGCACGCCGCATCCCGATGGCGTGCCGGTGTATCGCGTGAAGGTGAATGTTCAGAGCTTCGAGTCGTCGCCGGGCCGGCGCGCGTTCATCGATGCCGTCTGGAGCGTGCGCGGCGTGAACAACCAAGCAGTGCTGACGTGCCGGACGCAGGCCGAACAAACTGTCGATGCAGGCTATGACGCGCTGGTGGCTGGCCATCGGCGAGCGGTCGATCAACTCGCCAGGGAGATATCCGCCGGGATTCGCACGGTGAGTTCGGTGCCGGTTCCAGGAGCGTCTTCCGCTACAACGGGCAAGGCCGGAAAAGTTGTAGCTCGCGTGCCGTCAGCGCTTCCTTGTCCTCCGACTGCGATGTCCGCCAACGCCGCTCCGGCCCAGTGAGCACGGCTGACCGTGTTTTTGCGCCGTGCCACTGGGCGACGCGGTGCATAAACTGAAGCATCCGTCCTGGGCATGACGTCGGGCTCCGAGACGCAACCCGGTTGCACCGAAAGGTGCGCCGGTTTTTTGTCGCCCGACCACAACGCCGCCATCCCAAATTTACAGTCGGCGCACGTCCGGGCGGTTAAGATCCATCTCCGTGACTACTCTTTGCAGAAACGACAACACAGATGATGAAACTGATCGGTTCGCTCAACAGCCCGTACGTTCGAAAGACGCGGATTGTGATGGCAGAAAAGAAAATCGACTGCGAACTGGTGCTCGAAAACGTCTGGGCATCCGATTCGAAAATCCATAGTTTTAATCCGCTCGGCAAGGTGCCGTGCCTGATTCTGGACGATGGCGAAGCCGTTTTCGATTCTCGCGTGATCTGCGAATACGTCGACACGCTCACGCCGGTCGGCAAACTGCTGCCGCAAGAACGCCGTGAGCGCACGGAAGTTCGATGCTGGGAAGCGCTCGCCGACGGCATGCTCGACGCCGCTGTCCTGATTCGCCTGGAAACTACCCAGCGCGAGGAAGGCCAGCGCAACGAGGCGTGGGTAGCGCGTCAGCAGCGCAAGATTGACGATGGCCTGAAGGCCATGTCGAAGGGGCTCGCCGCCAAGAACTGGTGCTCGGCGAATCACTTCACGCTCGCCGATATCGCTTGCGGTTGCGCGCTCGGATATCTCGATTTCCGTATGCCCAACGTGAACTGGCGCGAGGACTATCCCAATTTGGACAAGCACGTTCAGCGGTTGTCGCTGCGCCAGTCTTTCATCGATACATTGCCGACTGACGCTTAATCGGACGCCGGTCAAAGCGTTAGCGAATGATTGCCACAAAAGAGCCCCATGCGAGTGGCCACTCGCGTGGGGCTTTTTCGTGGCGCGGCGGCTCTCTTATTTCGCCAGCGCCTTCTTCAGCACGGTATTCGCCTGTTCGATCGCGGCACGCGTGGCCGGGGTATTGGCCAATGCGTTCAACATTACGAAATCGTGGATCGTGCCGGCGTAACGCACCGCCGTCACTCGGACGCCGGCCTGCGAAAGCTTGCGCGCGTACGCTTCGCCTTCGTCGCGCAGCACGTCGTTTTCGTCGGTGATGACGAGCGCAGGCGGCAAGCCCTTCAACTGATCAAGCGATGCACGCAGCGGCGACGCCGTGATTTTTTCCCGATCGGCGGCGTTGGGCGCGTAAGCGTCCCAGAACCATTTCATCGCGTTTTTGGTGAGCCACGGGCCATCGGCGAATTCGTTGTACGAGCCGTCGTCGAAACTCGCATCGGTGACCGGGTAGAACAACACCTGGTAACGCAGCGCCGGGCCGCCCTGCTCCTTCGCCATCAACGTCACGGCCGCCGCCATATTGCCGCCGACACTGTCTCCGGCCACGGCCATCCGCGTTGCATCGACATTGAACTGCTTTGCATGCTCGGCCACGTAGCGAGTGGCGGCGTAGGCTTCCTCTGTCGGCACCGGGAATTTCGTTTCCGGCGAGCGATCGTAATCTACGAAGACCACCGCGGCCTGCGCACCGTTCGCGATCTCACGGATCAGGCGGTCGTGCGTATTCTTGTCGCCCAGCACCCAACCGCCGCCGTGGAAATACATGATCACCGGCAGCACGCCCTTGGCGTGAGCGGGACGCACGATCCGGATCGCGATCTTGCCTGTCGGCCCTGCTTCGATCACGCGGTCTTCAATCTGCGCGGCTTCCTTCGACACCGGCTGAGACTGAGCGCCTGCGAGGACGCTGCGGGCATCGGCGGGAGAAAGGGTGTAGATCGGCGGACCTTTTTGCGCCGTGAGCGCATCGATAAACTGCTGCGTCGCGGGCTCGAGCACGGGAGCGGCTTGCGCGGCGGCGCTGACTCCAAGCAATGCAGCAACAGCGGAGGCGATGGCGAAGGATTTGAGCTTGTACATGGTTCTATCCCCGTGAGTAAAAATACGGCGGTTTAGGGCCCGGTGCGAGAACCGGGTTGCTGCGGTGGGTACGGCTGAAACACGGAATGCCGAAAACGAAGTACGAAAAACAAAAAACTGAGGATCGAGGAGCAGGTGACGACGGGTGGTAACGACGAGCAGGAAAACGAACGCGTTTTTATCTACTCATAGATAGATAACTGAGCAACTTAGCGAACGCTTGGCAAACATTGGCGAACATCAGCTAGCTTTTCTGTGAGTAGCCACGTCAACTCCAACGGAGACGACACTACTGACTCGCGCAACTTGCCTGCGGGCACTGGACAGGCGTTCGGCCACTGAACCCCGTCGCTCAGAAACGCAGTGCACGCCAGCCTGATCGGCTAAAAGCAAACAGTCGCTCCCGATTTACCATTGACATGCCAAGCCGCTGCTTCTGGACTGACTTCTTCAATACTTTTTAATGGCGGTAAAAATAACTTCCAAAAAACTTAGGGGCACATAAAATCGGCAACCAAAATCTACCTACTTGAAGATAGATAACTTGATAAATGCTGAATCTGGAACACGTCAAATCATTATTAACAATGATGTCGAAAGTACAGCAGAGCGCACTCGTTTCAACACCTCGCGGCTTCACCCGTCTCATTATTCGATCCCCCTTCCCTCGGGACTCAATTCCTTCGAATAACCGCGCCAAGTAATGCGTTTTCACTCACATCGTGAATCACCGTTTCACAGTTTGAGTGACTTCATCCAAACGCACCTTCGTGTGAAATAACCGGCAGGCCAACAGACTTCCCTGGTACGCCGCGAACAACGCTCGCGCCGCCACATCCGGCTTTCCGTTCACGCGTAGGGTTTCCTGCTTTTCGCCCTCGACCAGCACCTTTGCCAGCCAGGTTTCGTTAGCTTTGAAAAAAGCTTGAACCGCATGGCGAACACCTTCGGGGAGCGATTCAATATCGGCAGCAAGCATTCCGCAAAGACAAACCTGATCGCCTTCGCCCACAATTTTGCCGAACAGCTTCACATACCGGTCCAACTTTTTCTCGGCGGTGGCAGAGCTATCGATGGCGTAAATAGACGACATCACATCTGCGCTGTATGTATTCACCGCTTCGAGCACCAGATCTTCCTTCGACGGAAAATAATAGTGAATGCTCGATGTCTTCACGCCGACCAACGTCGACAAGTCCCGATAACTAAACCCGTTGTAGCCGCGGGTCATCAGCAAAACCTGGGCGTGATCGAGCAATTGCTCGCGCACGGTATTTTTGTCAGGAGTCTTGTCGGTATTCATTTCGATTTTGGTTCGCTACTTCCACAGGGTTCGTCGCGCAGGTGCGGCCCGCTCGTGCTGCCTTGTGTACAGAGTGACGTTCTGATTAATCCGCTGCAACATAGCGATAATTTATCTACTAGCAGATAGATAGTCAAGCTCCGCGTACGATTTTTTGGGACGCTGTCCGCCAAACAACCGCAATTTTTTCCTTCTGGGCTGCTCACAAGGAGCCCAAACGTTACCGGGTATGTACCGATTTTTTATAAATTACTGATTCGACCGCGTTTCCCGCAAGCTCTGCGCAGGAAAAAGCGGGCCGCAGCCCGCTCACATCCTGCACGATGATCTGAACCAGCAAACTACCTGGCCGTGAGCAATGCAGCGCCCGCGTCACGTCGCACAGGCTGGGCAGTTGCTGCCGATTCAATGATCCCGCCGCCCAGGCACACGTCGCCCTGATAAAGCACGGCTGATTGCCCGGGCGTGACGGCCCATTGGGCGTCATCGAAACGGAGCTCAAACTGCCCATCCGCCGGTCCTGACGCACCGACCACGCAAGGCGCATCCGATTGCCGATACCGCGTCTTCGCCGCGCAAACAGTGCCTTCGACCGGCGCTGCCCCCGCGACCCAACTGGTATTGCCGGCCACGAGCGAGTGCGACAGCAGCCACGGATGGTCATGCCCCTGCACCACGTACAGCGTGTTCGACGCCATGTCCTTGCCCGCGACGAACCACGGGTCTCCGCTGCCGTCCTTGCTGCCGCCGAGCCCGATGCCCTTACGCTGACCGAACGTATAAAACGCCAGCCCGACATGCTCGCCGATCACTTTCCCATCGGGTGTTTTCATTGGACCGGGTTGCGTCGGCAGGTAGCGGTTCAGGAACTCGCGAAACGGCCGCTCTCCGATAAAACAAATGCCCGTGGAATCCTTCTTGGCCGCATTGGGCAAGCCGATCTGCGCTGCAATCTCACGAACCTTCGTCTTGGGCATCTCGCCGAGAGGAAACAGCGTCTTCGACAACTGCGCCTGATTCAGCCGATGCAAAAAGTACGACTGATCCTTGGTCGAATCGGTGGCTTTGAGGAGTTCGAACAGCCCGTCACGCTCACGCACGCGGGCATAGTGCCCCGTCGCGATGGTCTCGCCGCCCAGCGACATCGCATGGTCGAGGAAGGCCTTGAACTTGATCTCGGCGTTGCACAGCACGTCCGGATTCGGCGTACGGCCGGCCGAATATTCGCGCAGGAACTCCGCAAACACGCGATCCTTGTATTCGGCCGCGAAGTTGACCGCTTCCACGTCGATCCCGATCAGGTCCGCCACCGACACCACGTCGATCCAGTCCTGCCGCGTCGAACAATATTCGCTGTCGTCGTCATCTTCCCAGTTCTTCATGAACAGGCCAATCACGTCGTAACCCTGCTCCTTGAGCAGCCACGCAGTCACCGACGAATCCACGCCGCCCGACATGCCCACCACGACTTTCTGTTTTCCGGCCTTGCTCATCGCTCTCTCTGCGTTACTTGCCTGAGGCTGAAAATCAGCCTAGGTCCCAGCCTGCACCGGCGCCACCGAGTGCGTATGAATGAAGTCGAGCGGCACGCGGCGCCCGGCGAGGTAGTGTTCGAGGCATTCCAGCACGGCTGGCGACCTGTGCCGGTCGGCGCAAGCGCGCAACTCGTCGGCGGTCAGCCACATGGCCCGCACGATACCCGCGTCGAGCGCCATGCCCGGCACCTCGCCCGATGTCGTGCCGCAGAACGTAAACCGCAAATACGTGACCGATCTTCCCGGCCGTTCAAAATGCGTCAGATACGTACCGACAAGCGCCTCCGGCTCAAAACGATGCGCGGTTTCCTCGAGCGTCTCGCGTTTCACGGCGTCGACGAGTGTTTCTCCCGCTTCCAGATGTCCGGCCGGCTGATTAATCTTGAGCCCGTCCGACGTGTGTTCCTCGATCACGAGAAAGCGCCCGTCACGTTCCACAATTGCCGCGACCGTCACGCGCGGTGTCCATCGTTCTGGTTTCATGGGACGGTATTTTACCGTTTTGCGCGTTTTTACGTCGCCCGCGGAGTTCGTGCACGTTGTTGTCCGATGGCGTCATTTTTCACAAAAGTTTCGGTTACAGTGACGATCAGTCGCAAATAACAGCTTAAATAACCGCTTAATCACGTGCAGGCTTGTTGCTGCAAATCAGCGCGAGCGACTACGCACGGCCATATTAAAAACTAGAACGTGAGGAGGATTGAAGATGCATATCGGAGTGCCTGCCGAAACGCGGGCGAACGAGGCGCGCGTCGCCGCCACGCCGGAGACGGTCAAGAAGCTCGTGTCGCAAGGTCACCGGGTCACGGTGCAGCGCGGCGCGGGTGTGCCAGCGAGTTATATCGACGATGCCTACGCCACTGCCGGCGCCGAGCTGGTCGATGTCAACACCGCGTTTGCCGCTGATCTCGTCCTCAAGGTTCATTCGCCCAACGAAGCCGAATTGCTGCTGCTGAAATCCGGCGCGGTGATTGCCGGCATGCTCGATCCGTTCAACGCCGATAACAACGCGCGCCTGGCCGCTTCTGGCATCACCGCATTTGCGCTGGAAGCCGCGCCGCGTACTACGCGTGCACAGAGCCTGGACGTTTTGTCGTCGCAGGCGAATATCGCCGGGTACAAGGCCGTGCTGGTGGCAAGCAATATCTATCAGCGCTTCATGCCAATGTTGATGACCGCCGCCGGCACCGTCAAAGCCGCGCGCGTGCTCGTGCTCGGCGCGGGCGTGGCGGGCTTGCAGGCTATCGCTACGGCCAAGCGGCTCGGCGCGGTGATCGAAGCCTCCGATGTGCGTCCCGCCGTAAAGGAGCAAATCGAATCGCTGGGCGCGAAGTTCCTCGACGTTCCCTACGAAACCGATGAAGAACGCGAAGCCGCGGTTGGCGTTGGCGGTTACGCGCGCCCTATGCCGCCAAGCTGGCTCGCGCGGCAATCCGCGCTGGTGGCCGAACGTGCAAAACAAGCCGATATCGTCATCGCGACCGCGCTGATTCCCGGCCGTCCCGCGCCTACGTTGATCGCCGCGGAAACCGTCCAGGCGATGAAACCGGGTTCGGTCATCGTCGATCTGGCAGCGGGTCGCGGCGCCGAATACGAAGGTCGTCGTGGCGGCAATTGTCCGCTGACCGAAGTCGATCAGGTCGTGACGAAACATGGCGTGCATCTGGTCGGTTACACGAATCTCGCTTCCATGGTCGCCGCCGATGCCTCCGCCCTCTACGCTCGCAACCTGCTTGATTTCATCAAGTTGATTGTGTCGAAGGAAGGGACGCTGAACATCGATATGGCCGACGATATTGTCGCCGCCACGCTCCTGTGCCGCGACGGCCAGGTCACGCGCGGAATAAAAGGAGACTGACATGGAACTGGTAAATCACACGGTCATCAACCTGATCATCTTCGTGCTGGCGATCTACGTCGGTTATCACGTGGTGTGGAATGTCACGCCCGCGTTGCACACGCCCTTGATGGCGGTGACGAACGCGATTTCCGCGATCGTGATCGTCGGCGCAATGCTTGCAGCCGGCCTGACGATAGGCGGTGCCGGCAAGTTCTTCGGCACGCTCGCGGTGTTGTTGGCGGCGGTCAATGTGTTCGGCGGCTTCCTGGTCACGCGGCGAATGCTTGAGATGTTCAAGAAGAAAGCGCCCAAGCAGATTACTAACGCTTCGAAGGGGGCCGCGCAATGAGCATGAGCGTTGTCACTCTCCTGTATCTCATCGCCTCGGTGTGTTTCATCCAGGCGCTCAAAGGGCTGTCGAATCCGAAGACGGCGCGCATCGGCAATACGTTCGGCATGGCCGGCATGGCGATCGCGATTCTCACGACCATCGCGTTGATCGTGAAGCAGGCAGCGGCGCTGGGGTCGGATCTGTCGCTCGGGCTTGGCTTGCTGTTCGCAGCGCTCGTGGTCGGCGGTGCGGTTGGCGCGTATGTCGCGGCGAAAGTCGAGATGACGAAGATGCCGGAACTCGTCGCCGCGATGCACTCGCTGATCGGTCTGGCCGCCGTATGTATCGCTTATGCCGTTGTTTCGGAACCCTCAGCATTTGGTCTTGCCGCGTTGGGTGAACCGATTCCCGTGGGCAATCGCGTGGAATTGTTTATTGGCACGTTTGTGGGTGCGATCACGTTTTCCGGGTCGGTTATTGCGTTCGGCAAGCTCTCGGGCAAGTATCAATTCCGCTTGTTCAAGGGCGCGCCGGTCGTGTATCCCGGCCAGCACATGATCAACCTGCTACTGGCTATCGCAATGCTTGGGTTCGGCATTATCTTCATGCTGACGCAATCGTGGTTGCCGTTCGTGATCATGACGCTGATCGCGTTCGCGCTCGGCGTGCTGATCATCATCCCGATCGGCGGCGCGGATATGCCCGTGGTCGTGTCCATGCTGAATTCGTATTCGGGCTGGGCGGCGGCCGGTATCGGCTTCTCGTTGAATAACCCGATGCTGATTATTGCCGGCTCGTTGGTGGGATCGTCGGGTGCGATTCTGTCGTACATCATGTGCCGCGCGATGAACCGCTCGTTCTTCAACGTGCTGTTGGGCGGGTTCGGTAACGAAGGCGGTGCGGCGGCAACGGGCGGTGCGCAAGAGCAACGTCTGGTGAAATCCGGTTCCGCCGATGACGCCGCGTTCATGCTCGGCAATGCGGAAACGGTGGTGATCGTGCCGGGTTATGGCTTGGCAGTGGCGCGCGCTCAACACGCGCTGAAGGAACTCACCGATAAGCTGATCGAGAAAGGCATCGACGTGAAGTACGCGATTCACCCGGTGGCTGGTCGGATGCCTGGGCATATGAACGTGTTGCTGGCTGAAGCCGAAGTGGACTATGAGTTGGTCCACGAGATGGAAGATATCAACGGTGAGTTTCAGCAGACGGACGTGGTGCTCGTGCTCGGGGCGAATGACGTGGTGAACCCGGCGGCGAAGACCGATCCGAAATCGGTGATTGCGGGCATGCCGATTCTGGAGGCTTATCGGGCGAAGACGATTATCGTGAACAAACGGTCCATGGCGGCGGGTTATGCCGGGCTGGATAACGAACTGTTCTATATGGACAAGACGATGATGGTTTTTGGGGACGCCAAGAAGGTGATCGAGGATATGGTGAAGGCGGTGGAGTGAAGTTGTTGTAGCGAAAGACGAAGCGCCGGTGTGCTCTTGCAGGCCACCGGCGTTTTTGTTGATCTGTAGTGCCCGCCAGCGTATAGCCCGTTCCCTTCCCCTCCCCCGCGTACAATATCCCCCTTCGATTCCCAAAAAAGCACCGCCCCATGGCCACTACTTTCCTTTTCGACTGGTTTGTCCCCTGCCCGCGCGGTCTCGAGGCCCCGCTTGCGGCCGAACTCAGCGAAATCGGAGCGAAGCACATTGAGGGCTCGCAATTCAGAACCGGCAAGGAAGTCCCGGGCGGCGTGCATTTCCGCGGCTCATGGGCCGCCGGCATGGCCGCCAACCTCCATTCGCGCATCGCAAGCCGCGTGTTGCTGAAACTGGCCCAAGGCCCGTATCGCAGCGAACACGACATCTACGAACTCGCATACCAGCAGCAATGGGAAAAATGGTTTTCGCCGAACGAAACCATTCGCGTCGACATCACCGCGATCAAATCCCCATTACGCAGCCTGGAATTCGCGACCTTGCGCGTGAAAGACGCCGTCTGCGACCGCTTGCGCGAATTGACCGGCAACCGTCCGAGCGTCGACACAGCGCAACCCGACGTCCGCGTCTTCGCGTTCCTCACGCTGAACGAATGCACGCTCTACCTCGACACCTCCGGCGACCCGCTCTTCAAACGCGGCTGGCGCCTGGATAAAGGCGCAGCCCCCTTGCGTGAAAACCTCGCCGCAGGAATCTTGCGCCTGACCGGCTGGACGCCGGGCACGCCGCTTTACGATCCGATGTGCGGCAGCGGCACGTTCCTCGCCGAAGCGGCGCAAGTCGCGCTGAACATCGCACCGGGCGTTGACCGCAGTTTCGGCTTCGAAAAGCTGAAGCAATACGACGTGAACGCGTGGCAAAAGCTGAAAGGCGCAGCCGTCGATGCCAAACGCGCCGCGGCATCATCGCGTGAGGATATCCAGATCTACGGCAGCGACATTTCCGGCGACATGCTCGACAAGGCGTACTCGAATCTGGAACGCGCGGGTTTGCCGGAGTTGTCGTTGAAACAACTCGATGCGCGCCACATGACGCCACCGTCGGACACCCCCGGCATCCTGGTCGCGAATCCGCCGTACGGCGAACGGATCGAAGTACGCGGACGCGGCCCGCGCGGCGAGCTTCGCGAACCGAAGAATCGCGGTCACGACGAAGACGAGGACGCATTCATCCGCGCGCAGCCGGACCCCGCCGACCAGGAGTTTTTCATCTCCTTCGGCAACGCGATGAAACAGCAGTTTCCGGGTTGGCGCGCGTACGTGCTGACATCGGATCGAAAACTGCCGGGCATGCTGCGGCTGCGTGAATCGACGAAAACGCCGCTGTTCAACGGCGCGCTCGAATGCCGGCTGTTCCGCTTCGACATGATTGCCGGCAGCGTGCGCAATCGCCCGGCCGCAGCGGAACCCGCCGCCGATCAAGCGCCCGAATCGAAGGAGTGAAGCCGGGCGGAGGCGGCGCTACAATCGCTGAATGAACTCATCGACTGAAGCCCAATCCTTATTAGCCGTCGACGTCTACCGCAGCCGCCGTGACCGCGTGCTCGCGGCGCTGCGGGAATCGGGCGGCGGCGTGGCAATCGTTCCGACGGCGCGCGAAGTCATGCGCAACCGCGACGCTGATTACCCGTTCCGCCACGACAGCTATTTCTATTACCTGACGGGCTTCACGGAACCGGAAGCAACGCTGGTCCTCAACGCCAGCGCTGACGCAGCTGACCCCGCCGCCATCCTGTTCTGCCGCGAGAAAAACGTCGAACGCGAAACGTGGGAAGGTTTCCGATACGGCCCGGTAGGCGCGCGTCTCGCGTTCGGTTTTGACGCAGCGTTCCCCATCGATCAACTCGATACGGAAATGCCCCGCCTCCTCGCCGATAACCCCGCGCTGCACTACGCGCTCGGCAGTTCCGGCGAGCTCGACGAGCAGGTTCGCGGCTGGCTCGCGGCGGTTCGGGCACAGAGCCGGATCGGCGTGAAAGCGCCGACGAAAGCAATCGATCTGCTGCCGGTGCTCGACGAAATGCGCCTCATCAAGGACGCGCACGAACTCGGGATCATGCGGCGCGCGGGCACGATCTCGGCCCAAGCGCACCGCCGCGCGATGCAAACCTGCCGCCCCGGCATGCACGAATACGAAATCGAAGCCGAGCTGCTCTACACGTTCCGCCGGCGCGGCGCGCAAGCGCCCGCGTACGGCACGATCGTCGCGGCCGGCGCGAATGCGTGCACGCTGCACTATCCGGCCGGCAACACGATCGTGCGCGAGGGCGACCTGATCCTGATCGACGCCGCGTGCGAGCTCGACGGCTACGCATCCGACATCACGCGTACGTTTCCGGCCAGCGGTCGGTTCACATCGGCGCAAAGGGAAATCTACGACATCGTGCTGGACGCGCAATATGCCGCCGTCGATGCCACCCGCGAAGGCGTCAGTTTCGACGCGCCGCACGAAGCCGCCGTTCGCGTATTGGCGCAGGGTTTGCTGGACACGGGGATCATTGACCGCAACAAGTTTGCCACCGTGGACGATGTCATCGCCGAGCGGGCTTATCAGCGTTTCTACATGCATCGGACGAGTCACTGGCTCGGCATGGACGTGCACGATGCCGGCGATTATCGCGACGCCCACGCGCAACTCGACGATCAGGGCGCGCGCGCGTGGCGCACGTTGAAGGCGGGCATGACGCTGACCATCGAACCGGGTCTGTATATTCGCGCGGCCGAGGACGTGCCGGAGCGGTATGCAGATATCGGTATCCGGATAGAGGATGACGCGATCGTCAACGCGAATGGTTGTGAGTTGATGACACGCGAAGTGCCCGTCGATGCCGACGAAATCGAAGCCCTGATGCGCGACGCGCAAACACCCGATGCAAATTGAAACCGCGGAAACTATCGGCCACGCGCCGCCGGCCGATTATCACTTCGATATCGCCATCGTCGGTGCAGGTCCGGTCGGGCTCGCGCTCGCCGGCTGGCTGGCGAAACGGAGCGCGACGTCGCGCTTGTCGGTAGCGTTGATCGATTCGCGCGCGCCTGACGCGGCGTCCTCCGATCCGCGCGCCATCGCGGTGTCGCATGGCAGTCGCGCGATGCTCGAGTCATCGCTCGGTTTTCCCGCCGATGCCACGCCGATCAAACGCATTCACGTCTCGCAGCGCGGCCAGTTCGGCCGCACGCTCATCGATCACGATGAACACGGCCTGCCCGCGCTCGGCTACGTCGTGCGTTATGGCTCGCTGGTTGCAACGCTCGCGCAAGCGCTCAGCAAAACCAGCGTGCATTGGTTCACGGAAACCACGGCATCAACACCTTTGCACGACCATGATGGCGTCACGCTCCCGATCCATTCGGCCACCGGCGACCGCACGATCCGCGCGCGCATTCTGGTGAATGCCGAAGGCGGGTTGTACAAGGAAGCGGATGCTTCGCCCCCCCCTTCCGCTCTTTCCGCCGACGTCAAGAACACGCGCGATTATGGCCAGACGGCTATTGTCGGAACGGTGAGCGTATCGGCGCCGCAACCAGGCGTCGCGTGGGAACGCTTCACGCCCGAAGGACCGATCGCGCTGCTGCCAAGCGGCGGCGCGCGCCAGGCAGACTACGCGCTCGTCTGGTGCTGTGACCCTGAAGAGGCGGCGCGGCGCTCGCAACTCCCCGACGCCGGATTCCTCGTTGAACTCGGCTCCGCGTTCGGTGAGCGCATGGGCCGCTTCACGCGCATCACCGGACGGGCAATGTTCCCGCTCGGCCTGAATGCGTTGAATGCACTGGTCGACCGGCGCACGGTCGCTATCGGAAACGCTGCGCAAACGCTGCATCCCGTTGCAGGGCAAGGACTCAATCTGGGTTTGCGTGATGCGCACGCGTTGTGCGACGCGTTATCGACGAATGGCCCGACCACCGTCGCGTTGAGTCTCTTTGCGCAACGGCGCGCATTGGACCGGCGCATGACGATTGGCGCAACCGATACGCTCGCGCGTCTTTTCACCGTCGATTTCCCCCCACTCGCCGCGATGCGCGGGTTGGCTTTGAGCGCGCTTGAGCTGGTCCCGCCGGTTAAAACCGTGCTGGCGCGACAGATGATGTTCGGGCAACGGCGCTGACTTCGAGCGAGTGCGGAGAGCAGCATTTTTAGTTATGGATGCCGCGCCGCGCAGACTCTCCTAAGCTGCTCACGATGGACACGCGTCAGGCACTTACGCTCCACTGTTTCTCCGACGCGCCTTGCATGAGATCCAACTCGGCCTAACGCGCTGACCACATCAAACATGCGTTCAGTGCACTGGATTCATCTGTCGATAGTTGGAGCTTTTCCTCTATTACGTTCGCGAGATTCATAGAAGATTTAACAACTTGCGCGTCGATTGGACTTAATTGGCCCAGCGCGTTCGCGTTAAAATAGCCGTTTCCTTAAGCGCTTTTGCATCCCTTTCCCAGGGAACACCGCGAGTTTCATGCCTATTTCCACACCGGCCATCGGCCCCCACATTTTGCGCAACAACTTGTTTGTCGCCCCCATGGCCGGGGTGACGGACCGCCCGTTCCGGCAGTTGTGCAAACGCATGGGAGCGGGTTACGCGGTGTCCGAAATGGTCGCGTCGAATGCGCAACTCTGGAAAAGCGAGAAAACGCTCCGTCGCGCGAATCACACCGGCGAAGTCGAGCCTATTTCCGTGCAAATCGCCGGCGCCGATCCGAAAATGCTCGCCGAAGCCGCGCGTCACAACGTGGCGAACGGCGCGCAGATTATCGACATCAACATGGGCTGCCCAGCCAAGAAAGTCTGCAATGTGGCGGCTGGGTCGGCATTGCTGCAAAACGAAGCGCTGGTCGCGCAGATCGTGCAGGCAGTGGTGAACGCCGTCGGCGTGGGCCCGGACTCCGTGCCCGTCACGTTGAAGATCCGCACAGGCTGGAATCGCGAGAACAAAAATGCGCTGAACATTGCGCGCATTGCGCAAGACGCGGGTATTTCCATGCTGACCGTGCATGGCCGCACGCGCGCCGATCTCTACAAGGGCGACGCGGAATACGAGACCATTGCAGCCGTCAAAGCGTCCGTACGTATTCCGGTGGTGGCCAACGGCGACATCGCCACGCCGGAAAAAGCGCGCCACGTTCTGGCCATTACCGGTGCGGATGCAATCATGATCGGCCGCGCCGCGCAGGGGCGCCCGTGGCTCTTCCGGGAGATCGAACACTTCCTGGCAACCGGCGAATATTTGCCGGCGCCGCGTATCGACGAGATCCAGCAACTGATGAATGAGCATCTCGAAGATCACTATGATTTCTATGGCGAATTCACGGGCGTTCGTACAGCGCGCAAGCACATCGGCTGGTACACTCGCGGCCTTTCCGGCGCCAACACGTTCAGACATCGGATGAACACGCTGGATTCCACACGCGAACAATTGCTCGCCGTGAACGAATTCTTCGACGCCCAAAAGGCGTTGTCCGACCGTCTCGTCTATGTCGAAGAACTCGGCGGGGACGGCGACCGCGGCGGCAACGACGAAGCTGAAGAATCGTGCGACGGGCAGAACCACACAGACCGACTAGCCGCATGAGCAGACACAACATAGAACAATGCGTCCGCCAGAGCCTGGACAATTATTTCCAGGACTTGGACGGGTCGAAACCGCACGACGTCTACGAAATGGTGATTTCGTGCGTCGAAAAGCCGATGCTGGAAGTTGTGCTGAAGCAAGCCGAGGGCAATCAATCGCTCGCGGCGGAATTTCTGGGCATCAACCGCAACACGCTGCGCAAGAAGCTGCAACAGCACGGACTGATTTAACGCAGTTGTCTTATTGATGTACCACCCGGACCGTCGCGGCGTACGGCGGTCGACTCGAATTCCTGATTCCCCTCGACTCCCCTACCGGCTCCCGCCGTTCCCATCATGATCAAGCAAGCGCTCCTTTCCGTTTCCGACAAGTCTGGCATCGTCGAATTTGCGAAATCGCTGTCGGAGTTAGGCGTTAGCCTGCTCTCGACCGGCGGCACCGCGAAACTCCTGGCCGATGCCGGTCTGCCTGTCACCGAAGTCGCCGACTACACCGGTTTCCCGGAGATGCTCGACGGCCGCGTGAAAACGCTGCACCCGAAGGTTCACGGCGGCATCCTCGCGCGCCGCGATCTGCCGGAACACATGGCCGCGCTCGAACAGCACGACATTCCGACTATCGACCTGCTTGTCGTGAACCTGTATCCGTTCGTGCAGACGGTGTCGAAAGAAGAATGCTCGCTGGAAGACGCGATCGAAAATATCGATATTGGCGGCCCGACCATGTTGCGTTCGGCGGCGAAAAATCATCGTGACGTGACGGTGATTGTCGATCCCGCGGATTACGCGATCGTTCTCGACGAAATGCGCTCGGCGAAAAACACCGTCAGCTACGCGACGAACTTCAAGCTCGCAACCAAGGTGTTTGCCCACACGGCGCAATACGATGGCGCGATCACGAACTACCTGACGAGCCTGACCGACGAGTTGCAGCACAAGAGCCGCAACACGTATCCGTCGACGTTCAACCTCGCGTTCACCAAGGTGCAGGATCTGCGATACGGCGAGAATCCGCATCAAAGCGCGGCGTTCTATCGCGATCTCACCACACCGGCCGGCGCGCTCGCGAACTACGAGCAACTGCAGGGCAAGGAACTGTCGTACAACAACATTGCCGACTCCGACGCTGCGTGGGAGTGCGTGAAGACCTTCGACGTTCCGGCTTGCGTGATCATCAAGCACGCGAATCCGTGCGGCGTAGCGATTGGCGCGGACGCACACGAAGCGTATTCGAAAGCGTTCCAGACCGATCCTACGTCGGCGTTCGGCGGCATCATCGCGTTCAATCGTGAAGTGGATGAAGCGGCGGCGCAAGCTGTTGCCAAGCAGTTCGTGGAAGTGCTGATGGCGCCCTCGTTCAGCGACGCAGCCAAGCAGATTTTCGCGGCGAAGCAGAACGTGCGTCTGCTGAAGCTCGATCTCGGTGACGGTCATAATGCATTCGACCTGAAGCGCGTTGGCGGCGGCTTGCTCGTGCAGTCGCTGGATTCGAAGAACGTCCAGCCGCACGAATTGCGCGTGGTCACGAAGCGTCACCCGACGCCGAAGGAAATGGACGACCTGCTGTTCGCGTGGCGTGTTGCCAAGTACGTGAAGTCGAACGCCATTGTGTTCTGCGGCGGCGGCATGACGATCGGCGTGGGCGCGGGCCAGATGAGCCGCGTGGATTCGGCGCGCATTGCCAGCATCAAGGCGCAGAACGCTGGCTTGTCGCTGGCCGGATCGGCGGTGGCATCGGACGCGTTTTTCCCGTTCCGCGACGGCCTCGACGTCGTGGTCAACGCTGGCGCGACCTGTGTCATCCAGCCGGGCGGTTCCATGCGCGATGACGAAGTGATTGCCGCTGCGGACGAGCACAACATTGCGATGGTCCTGACCGGAACGCGTCACTTCCGGCACTAAGCACGCTTTACCTTCGGAGAGCCCGGTAGCCGGCAGGCGCACCGGGCTTTTTACTTTTTGCGCCGCGCTGTTAGTATCGCAAGCACTACGTTCCAACGGCACTCCATGAGAATTCTCGGTATTGACCCGGGCCTGCGCGTGACGGGGTTCGGCGTTATCGACAAGACCGGTCAAACGCTGACCTATGTGACGAGCGGCGTCATCAAGACCGCCGACGCCGATTTGCCGTCGCGTCTCCACACGATCTTCGAAGGTATCTCGACACTGGTCCGGCAACACGCGCCCGACCAGTCCGCGATCGAAAAAGTGTTCGTCAACGTTAATCCGCAATCCACGCTGCTGCTCGGCCAGGCGCGCGGCGCTGCAATCTGCGGCCTGGTCGCGAGCGGCGTGCCCGTGGCCGAATATACGGCGCTGCAGTTGAAGCAAGCGGTGGTGGGCTACGGCCGCGCAACGAAAGAACAAATGCAGCAAATGGTCGTGCGCTTGCTCGCGCTCACGGGGGTGCCGGGCACCGACGCCGCCGATGCGCTCGGCATGGCCATCTGCCACGCGCACGCAGGCGGCGCGATGACTGCGCTCGGCGAGATCGCACCATCGCTGGCTAAAAAGGGCCTGCGCGTACGGCGCGGCCGTCTTGTCGGCTAACTCCACTACAAGTTCCTCACCATGATTGGTCGCATTGCAGGCGTTTTGCTGGAAAAAAACCCACCGTACTTGCTCGTTGATTGCGGCGGCGTAGGCTACGAGATCGCCGTACCCATGAGCACCTTCTATAACCTGCCGAACAGCGGCGAAAAGATCGTGCTGCTGACTCAGTTGATCGTTCGTGAAGACGCGCATTTGCTTTACGGCTTCGGTACGCAACAGGAGCGCACGACCTTCCGTGAACTGCTCAAGATCAGCGGCATTGGTGCACGCATGGCGCTCGCCGTCCTGTCCGGCATGAGCGTTGAGGAACTCGCGCAGGCCGTGACGATGCAGGACGCCGCGCGGCTGACACGTACGCCCGGCATTGGCAAGAAGACGGCCGAGCGCCTGCTACTCGAACTGAAGGGCAAGCTTGGCGCGGATCTGGGCACGGTAACGGGCACGGTGAGCGGCCCCGATCACGCGAGCGATATCCTGAATGCATTGCTGTCACTGGGTTACTCCGAAAAAGAAGCACTGATGTCGGTCAAGAATGTTCCGGCCGGCACGGGCGTCTCGGAAGGCATCAAGCTGGCCCTGAAAGCGCTTTCCAAGAGCTAGTCAGGCCAGTCTCTCGCGCGGCCGATCGGCCAACAGTCGGCCGATAGGCCAGCTTTTCGTCTTCGAGCCACGCGGTACAATCGACGCATGATAGAAACCGACAAACTCGCTGCCGAACGCATCATTTCGGCTACTCCCGTCTCGCCGAACGAGGAAGTGTTCGAGCGCGCGCTGCGGCCGCGCGATCTCGAGGAATACGTCGGGCAGGAGAAGATCCGCGATCAGCTCCAGATTTTTATCGAGGCCGCGCGGCGGCGCTCCGAGGCGCTCGATCACGTTCTGTTGTTCGGGCCGCCGGGTCTCGGCAAGACCACGCTGGCGCATATCATCGCGCGGGAGATGGGCGTTAATCTGCGGCAGACGTCGGGACCGGTCCTGGAACGCGCCGGCGACCTCGCCGCGCTGCTGACCAATCTTGAGAAGAACGATGTGCTTTTCATCGACGAAATCCACCGGCTGTCGCCGGTCGTCGAAGAAATTCTGTATCCGGCGCTCGAGGATTATCAGATCGACATCATGATCGGTGAAGGTCCGGCGGCACGCAGCGTCAAGCTGGATTTGCAGCCGTTCACGCTGGTTGGCGCGACCACGCGGGCTGGCATGCTGACCAATCCGTTACGCGATCGCTTCGGCATTGTGTCGCGGCTGGAGTTCTACACCGCTAGCGAACTGGCGCGGATCGTCACGCGCTCCGCGTCGCTGCTGAAGGCGGATATTGTCCCGGAAGGGGCGTTGGAAATTGCGAAGCGGGCGCGTGGCACACCGCGCATTGCGAACCGGTTACTGCGGCGCGTACGTGATTACGCTGAAGTAAGAGCGGACGGCAACATCACAGCCGACGTCGCCGATGCCGCGTTGAAAATGCTCGACGTCGATCCGGTCGGCTTCGACCTGATGGACCGGAAACTACTGGAAGCGATCCTGCACAAATTCGATGGCGGTCCGGTCGGCGTCGACAATCTGGCAGCAGCTATTGGCGAAGAACGCGACACCATTGAAGACGTGCTGGAACCCTATTTGATTCAGCAGGGTTATTTACAGCGCACGCCGCGCGGACGCGTTGCCACGTTACTCACGTATCGCCACTTTGGGCTAGCCGCTCCCGACGCCGGCCCGGTCCGCGAACTGTGGGATGCCAACGCAGATAGCTGAGCCAGCAGTGTCAGCGTAATAGCCCCTTGGATAGCCGAAGCGATGTCCGATCAAGCCAGTCCGCGCCCTGACGATTCATCCGGCTTCGCCGGCTCGTTGGTCAAGCGAGTGCGCTCCCGACTTGCCAACGGCGTCACGAGCCTGACTACCGGCAGTGGGCCATCGCTGGATTATTCGTCGCCGCCGGGCGACCCGGGACTGTTCGGACCGGACGCAATTTGCTGGAAAGTCCACGCCGACTTCACGTCGATGATGACCGGCGGCGTCAGCGCCCTGCTGCTCCAAGCCCTTCACCCAATAGCGCTCGCGGGCGTCTGGGACCATTCCACCTTTCGCACCGATATTCTCGGACGCCTGCGCCGCACGGCCACGTTTATCGCGGGTACGACCTACGGCAATAAGCATGACGCGCTTGCGCTCATCGAACGTGTAAAGCAGATTCACCTCTCCGTGACGGGCACGGCTCCCGACGGACGGCCATATCGTGCAAGCGATCCCGAGTTGCTGACATGGGTTCACGTCGCGGAAGTATCGAGTTTCCTGAAGGCGCATTTGCGATATGTGAACCCGTTGCTTTCCCTCGAGGCACAGGATCGCTATTACGTGGAGACGTCGACCATAGCGGAGATGCTCGGCGCGACCAATGTGCCGAAGAGTTGCGCGGAGATCGACAATTATCTGGCGTTAATGCAGCCACAGCTGGAAGCAAGCGACCGCACCCGGGAAGTGCTGAAGGTGCTGATGAATGCACCAACGCCGAGTGTCGCGATGAAACCCGCCAGCGCGCTAATCCTGAACGCGGGTGTGGACCTGCTGCCTGACTGGGCGCAATCGATGCTCGGATTCAGCGCACTTTCGACGCTACGTCGCGCGTGGACGCGGCCGGGCATCAAGATGATTGCGCCGTTGATACGTTGGGCGCTGAACAATGGCGTGTCCAAACGAGCCCGTCTCCGCGCGGCGATGAAGCCTGATTTGCTCTAGCGCGGGACTTCCTTGAGGTCGTCGTCGCTGCCGGGGAACGAAAGATGCGCGACATCGCCCCAGGACACGATCTTCGTTTGACCGTTCTCAAAGTCCACTACATTAATACTGGAATTCAGCAGCGGCCAGTCGCGTGGCGCGTCGAGCGGCACGCCGCGCACGAACCGGTAAATGCAATCCAGCACCCCTCCGTGGGCAACAACGGCAATGCGTCCGTCCGGATGCGCGGCCGCGATCGGCTCGACAGCGTTCAGCACACGTTGTGAGAATGCTCGTTGCGATTCACCTGCGGGCGGCGAGAAGTCCGGATTGTGGCTCTGCCAGATCGCGTATTCCTCGGGATACTTCCCCCGGATCTCATCGCTGCTGTGACCTTGAAAGTCACCGTATAAACGCTCGCGCAGACCTGCGTTCAAGTTCAGCGTCAAACCAAGCGCATCTGCAAAGGGTTGGGCCGTTTGCTGAGCGCGCAGCAGATCGCTGCAATAGATGGCGTCGAGCTGGGCGCCGGCTTTCGACTCCTGTAAGAGACGCTGCGCCAGTTGCCCTGCTTGCACCATGCCACTTGAAGCCAGCGGAATATCAATGTGCCCCTGAATACGCTTGATGCGATTCCAGTCGGTTTCGCCGTGCCTGATGAAGAGAACTTGCGTGGTCATGAGATACGTGAAATTCCGGAAGATGCCCCTGGAACGACGGGTGCAGTGACAAAACTCAGGGGACGTCCCGGGGACATCTCAAAGACGTCTCAGGGACGAACTTGTAGCCAGAACGTGACGGGCCCGTCGTTGACCAGCGACACTTGCATATCCGCGCCGAACTCGCCCGTTTCGATAATGGGATGCGCGGCGCGTGCTTGCGAAACGAAGTAATCAAACAGCTTGCGGCCTTCTTCTGGCGGCGCAGCCGGTGTGAAGCTTGGCCGCAGCCCGCTGGAGGTATCGGCGGCGAGGGTGAATTGCGATACCAGCAACACGCCGCCCGCGCGCCCGGCGCCATCTATGTCCCGCACCGGCAGATTCATTTTGCCGGCGGCATCGCTGAAAACCCGATACGCCAGCATCTTCGCCAGGAGCTTGTCGGCGACTGCGGGCGTGTCGCCTCGCTCCGCGCACACAAGCGCCAGCAAGCCGGCATCGATCGCACCCGTCACGCGGTCGCCCACACGAACGTCAGCTCGCAAGACACGCTGAATGAGTGCGATCACGCGCTTACGCTGCCAGCGTGACGCGCGCGAAGCGGCGCTTGCCGACCTGCACCACAAACTCGCCCGCTTCGATCTTCAAGCCCTTGTCCGACACGATCGCGCCGTCGATCTTCACGCCACCCTGTTCGATATTGCGCAGCGCTTCGCTGGTCGAAGGCACCAGCCCGGCTTGCTTCAGCAGTTGCCCGATCGCGAGCGGAGCGCCATTGAGCGTCACCGACGGAATTTCGTCCGGCACACCGCCCTTCGCACGATGGTTGAAGTCTTCCAGCGCCCGCTCAGCGTCAGCCGGCGAATGGAAACGCGTAACGATCTCCTGCCCCAGCAGCACCTTGAAATCCCGCGGGTTGCGACCACCCTCGGCTTCGCTTTTGAAACGCGCAATCTCTTCCATGCTTCTAAACGACAGCAATTCGAAGTAGCGCCACATGAGCGTGTCAGAGATGCTCATCAGCTTGCCGAACATGTCTGAGGGCTTCTCGCTAATGCCGATGTAGTTGTGCTTCGACTTCGACATCTTCTCGACGCCGTCCAGCCCTTCCAGCAGCGGCATGGTCAAGATGCATTGCTGCTCCTGGCCGTATTGCTTTTGCAATTCACGGCCAACCAGCAGGTTGAACTTCTGGTCCGTGCCGCCGAGTTCGAGATCGGCATTCAGCGCAACCGAGTCGTAGCCTTGCATGAGCGGATACAGCAACTCATGAATCGAAATAGGCATTCCACCCTGGTAACGCTTCGTGAAATCCTCGCGCTCAAGGATCCGCGCGACCGTATAGCGCGACGCGAGCTTGATCATGCCGTCGGCGCCGAGCGGCATGGACCACTCGCTGTTGTAACGCATCTCGGTCTTTTCACGATCGAGCACGAGCGCAGCCTGCTCGAAATAAGTCTTCGCGTTCTCTTCGATCTGCTCACGCGTCAACGGCGGCCGCGTGGCGTTACGCCCTGACGGATCGCCAATCAGCGACGTGAAGTCGCCGATCAGGAAGATCACCGTGTGGCCAAGGTCCTGCAACTGACGCATTTTGTTCAGGACAACCGTATGGCCGATGTGAATATCGGGCGCGGTCGGATCGAGCCCAAGCTTGATACGCAGCGGCTTGCCGCTTGCGGCGCTTCGAGCCAGCTTCTGTGCGAACTCGGCTTCAATCAGTAGCTCGTCACAGCCCCGTTTCGCGATGGCAAGAGCCGCCTGCACTTCGTCGGTGAGGGGCAAGGTTTTCGCAGCCGAAGCCGGAGAGTCGTTCGGTTCAGTGGTCATGCTTGCAACTTTTCGGGTGATTTATTCGGGGCGCTAACAGGCGCCAGTCGGGCAACAGCCGCTGTTTCGAGATTCGTCCATGCTCACGTTCGGACACGGAAAAAACGCGCGGCATTCGCTTGTTCAGGCAACGGATTTTACGTGATGTCGACTTCCTTCGCCCCGTTTTCCCCGCGCGTTGGCCATTCGGCCAGGTTTTGGGCACCGGGAAGCCGAATACAACGCGCGAAATGTGACCGAATGGCCAACGGCTTAACGCGCGGCATCGATGCGTGGATAATCGGTCCATCGCGGCCGCTTTGGCCGTAAGAATTGCACCGATGGCTGCTAAAACACGGTCCTCGGTGAACCCGCATCGAACAGGAGAGCAACGTGGCGCGACGGACCGAGGCGATGGAAACAGGCGATATGGCGGACGGCGTGTACTTTGGGCTGATGTCGGGTACGAGCATGGATGGCGTGGATGGCATTGCCGTCCAGTTCACCGCCGGTAAGCCGCCCGTTGTGCTCGGAGAGGCCCATGTCGGATTCTCGCAAGGCCTGCGCGACGCGCTCTTCGCCCTTCAGGCCCCTGGCGACAACGA
Organism: Caballeronia sp. LjRoot29; assembly: GCF_964252755.1. NCBI lineage: Bacteria > Pseudomonadati > Pseudomonadota > Betaproteobacteria > Burkholderiales > Burkholderiaceae > Caballeronia > Caballeronia sp. LjRoot29. The sequence continues at coordinate 27,664 of NZ_CAXUPU020000056.1, forward strand.
ACTGGAACGCGAAGCCCTTGCAGCCAACGCGCTGGCCACGCGTTACGCCGTGTGTTGCCACGAACTGGCAAGCATGAGCGGCTATTCGTCCGCAAAAGTCCGCGCGATCGGCGTACACGGGCAGACCGTGCGTCACAGGCCGGAAAAGGGTTACACGCGGCAAATCAACAATCCCGCGCTGCTCGCTGAAATGACCAACGTCGATATAGTTGCTGACTTCCGCAGCCGCGATGTCGCCGCCGGAGGCCAAGGCGCGCCGCTCGTCCCGGCCTTTCACGCGACCATTTTCGGCAGCAAGAACGAGACGCGCGTGGTCTGCAATCTGGGCGGCATCAGCAATATCACCATTCTCTCGGCCAACGGCAGTGTTCATGGCTTCGATTGCGGACCCGCGAACGCATTGCTGGACGAATGGGCGCACCGGCATCTGAAACGCCCCTTCGACGAAGGCGGTCATTTCGCGGCACGAGGCCAGGTGCATCGCCCGCTGCTGAACACGCTGCTCAACGAACCGTTCTTCGAACAGCAGCCACCCAAAAGCACCGGCCGGGATCTGTTTAACCCCGCGTGGCTCGATACCAAGCTCGTCGGTTTTGAAACGCTATCGCCCGAAGATGTACAGGCCACGCTTGTCGCGCTGACTGCCATCACCGTGGCGAGAGAGATCGAGCGGCATGCTTCCGATTGCCGCGCGGTCTATGTTTGCGGCGGCGGCGCCCGTAATCCGGTGTTGATGCAGGCTATCCAGCAGGCGCTTGGAGAGAGCGGCGTGGCGGGTGTCCCCGTGATGACCACTGAAGCGCTCGGCGTGCCGCCACAGCAGGTGGAAGCATTGGCATTCGCATGGCTTGCAATGCGCTGCGTGGCCCGTAAGCCGGGTAATGTCTCAGCGGTGACAGGCGCCGCCGGGGAACGGGTCCTAGGGGCGATTTATCCGCGTTGAAGTCTCGTGAGGTCTCGTTGAGGCCTGAGGCTGCACAAAACAAAAACGGAGCCCGAAGGCTCCGTTTCACAACTGCATTTCGCCGCGCAATCTAGCCGCGCAGTCGATTCAACTAATCACAATCAAGCCGAGAACGACGAGCCGCAACCGCAGGTGCTGGTTGCATTCGGATTCTTGATCACGAACTGCGCGCCGTTCAAATCGTCTTTGTAGTCAATCTCAGCGCCGACGAGGTATTGATAGCTCATTGAATCGATCAGGAGCTGTACGCCAGCTTTGTCCATCACGGTGTCGTCTTCGTTGATGGCTTCGTCAAACGTAAAGCCATACTGGAAACCCGAACAGCCGCCGCCTTGCACGAACACACGCAGCTTCAATTCCGGATTGCCTTCTTCGTCGATCAGTTGCTTGACCTTGTCAGCTGCTGCGTCGGTGAAAACAAACGGCAACGGCATTTCGGTCGTGGGGGTATCGGTGACAGCGTTCATTCGAACTCTCCAAAAAAGCTTCTAGGGATTATTGTAGGGCTGATCTCAATATCGTGCTGGAAGCCCATGTAATCAATAGGCTATCGGTCCACAGTATCCCGAAATTGCCGTGGCTGCTTGGAACATCGCCAAAAGACTGCTGCAATCTGTTGAGCATCCACCACGAAAGCCACGAAAAAAGCCGCCAGCGCATACACGCAGGCGGCTTTTCGAGCCATTTCGCCGCAAAAACGACGAAACCGCCAAACAGCTTAACGCTTCGAGAATTGTTTCCTGCGACGTGCCTTGTGGAAACCAACCTTCTTACGTTCAACTTCACGAGCATCGCGGGTAACGAAGCCAGCTTGCGACAGCGTGGGCTTCAGCGTTGCGTCGTAGTCCATCAGCGCGCGGGTGATGCCGTGGCGAACTGCACCGGCCTGACCCGTTTCGCCGCCGCCGTTCACGTTGACTTTGATGTCGAACGTGGTGGCGTGGCTCGTCAGTTCGAGCGGCTGGCGCACGATCATCAGCGACGTTTCGCGCGAGAAGTAATCAGCAATGGGCTTGCCATTGACAATGATCTCGCCCGTACCGGACTTGATGAACACGCGAGCAACGGCGCTCTTGCGGCGGCCCGTACCGTAATTCCAATTACCGATCATATGGGCTCCCTTTAGATCTCGAGCGCTTTAGGCTGTTGAGCCGTATGCGGATGCGTTGCGCCAGCGTAGACCTTGAGCTTCTTGATCATCGCGTAGCCGAGCGGACCTTTCGGCAACATGCCTTTAACGGCCTTCTCGAACGCGCGGCCCGGGAAGCGTTCTTGCATCTTGTTGAACGTCGTTTCGTAGATGCCGCCCGGATAGCCCGAGTGACGATAGTACTTCTTGTCAGTACCCTTGTTGCCCGTGACGCGCAACTTGCTGGCGTTGATGATGACGATGAAATCGCCAGTGTCGACGTGCGGGGTGAACTCGGGTTTGTGCTTGCCGCGAAGTCGGGCGGCCACTTCACTGGCGACACGTCCGAGAACCTTATCCGTCGCGTCAATCACGTACCATTCACGCGTCACCTCATGGGCTTTTGCGGAAAACGTCTTCATGATCGATCCAAAAAATAATTCTGCCCTGCTTTGTCCCGCTTGTATGAAAGTGCGCATCGAGGCGCGTGCGGGCTCTCCCTGGTTCTCATCCGCGGGCATGGTGCGGATAGAGAACTTTGAATTATAAGGGAAATTTCGATGTGAAGTCAAAATATGCCTGTCGGCCAGTTGAATTCACCCGGATTTAGCGTTGAGCGATGACATTGCGGGGAATTTCGCGAGCGACCCGCCGGGCTCGATCTGACCAAAACCCACGTTAAAGCAG
>NZ_CAXUPU020000057.1:0-29986 GCF_964252755.1 Caballeronia sp. LjRoot29
ATAACCCGCTCGCGCTTCAATCGTTCGAACAGATCGACAAACGAGTCAAGCGTGCTTTGATACGCTAAAAAGCCTGCCTTCCTGCTCTTCGACATATCGGTCACCACCTCCATGGGCCGGCCAAGATCGGCGTCCGTATGCCACCACGATACGAGCTTTTCAATCGCCGGCTCCTTGAGTTCATGACGCGCAGCGATGGCCTGCCAATCCGGGGCGCTGTCCTGCATCCGGCTTTCTAACGGACGCGTCACGCCATCGAATGGAGCGGCCTCGATCTCGAAGTAGTTCGCGATCTGCGACCACATCCACTGCCATCGGAATACATCGCCGTTAGCGACGTTGAAATCTTCATCCGCTGCTTGCTCGCTAGTCGCCGCCCACTCCAGATGCCGTGCTAATAGGCGGGCATCGGTCATATCGGTCAACCCGTTCCATTGCGTGGCAGAGCCGGGGAATACAAACGGCGCGCCGCTTTCCTTGCACAGCGTGGCATACACGGCGAGCGTCACGCCCATGTTCATTGCATTGCCGAGCGCATAACCAATGATGGTATGCGGGCGATGCACGCTCCATGTAAAGCCGAAGCGAGAGGCGGCATCGAACAGCCTGTCCTCTTGTTCGTAATAGAAGTTGTCGACCGGCTGACGGCCTTGCTCTTCGCGAAAGGGCGTCAAGGGCACGGCACCGCTCCCGTATGCCTCGAACGGGCCAAGGTAGTGCTTCAGCCCCGTGACCAGCGCCGCATGACCGCCTTGAAGCGATGGGCCCACGACGTTCAGCACATTGCTCACCATTGCGCCGTTGACGCGAATATTTTCCTTCTCGGTCGCCTGGCGCGCCCAAGCCGTGAAGAACACGGCGTCCACGTTCAGATATTTCAGGGCAGCCGCGACTTCGTCGGGCGCGGTGAGATCGGCGGTCAGCGCGTGCACGCCGGCAGTCGGCGTACCGCGTCCGCGCGACAGGCCGGTGACGTTCCAGTCAGCGGCCAGGAGATGCTCGGAAAGCGCCGTCCCGATCACACCGCTGGAACCGACGATCAAGGCTCGTTTTTGCATGGCGATCCATCATTGGAAGTCAAAGAAAAGAGCTTATTCGATAGTGGAGCCGCCTTTCGCGATAGTATTTCATCTAATTCATGAAATATTTTCGCTAATGATATGGCATCTTCTGAAGGTCTGAAAGGTATCGCTCCCTTTGTCTATGCGGCTGATTCCGGCAGTTTTGCGTCGGCCGCCGAGCGTCTTAACCTGACAAGCTCGGCAGTCAGCAAAAGCGTCGCGCGGCTGGAGGAGCGGCTTGGCGTGCGCTTGTTCGAGCGAACGACGCGCTCTCTCGCGCTCACCGATGCAGGCTCGGCGTTCTATGAAACGTGCGTGCGCATACTGCGCGAGCTCGCTGAAGCCGAAGCAATTTTGGCTGCTCAAAAGATCGAACCGATGGGGCGCATTCGCATCGACTTGCCGGCAACATTTGGCCGCCTTGCGGTGCTGCCCATCGTGACGAAACTCTGCGAGCAATATCCTAATCTGCTGCCGCATGTCACGTTCACGGACCGGTTTGTCGATATCGTCGAAGAAGGGGTCGACGTAGCCGTGCGCATTGGCGCAATGAGTGAGTGGCCCGCATCGATCGCGCACCACTATGTCGGCAATGAGCGTCTGATCTTTTGCGCTTCGCCGGGCTATCTTGAGCGACGCGGTGAGCCGATGAATACCGACTCGCTGATCGAGCACGACTGCATCTGTTACGGACGGCCCGATGGAACCGTGAGTTCATGGACCTTTGCTGCCGAAGGGGGGGCGGTCGTGAAACGCGCGCTGCCTTATCGCCTTGTGTTCGGTGATGCAGAGGCGCAGCTCGCAGCCGTGGAGGCGGGATTGGGGATCGCACAACTGGCGACGTGGCTGGCAGATGGCAAGCTGCGCTCCGGCCGGCTTGTCGAAGTCTTGAGCGGCTTCGCAACCGATGGCCTGCCGCTATTCCTGATCTGGCAGAGAGCACGCCAACTCACGCCGAAAGTGGCGGCGGTGCTGGACATGCTAAGGGCATCGCTCGCGGTGCGATGATGGAACGCCGTCATGATTCAATGCAATGATTCAATGCGAAGGCCCCCGTCCGGGGGCCTCGCCGCGAACATCGAAGTAACTTACTGCACGCTGCGTGCCGCGGTGATGATCGCAGCCGCGACGTCCGCCGGCTTCGACAGCATCGCCACATGACTTGCATCAACCTTCACTACAGTCGCGCCGATCTGTTGCGCCATGGCGGCCTGCAAAGGAGCGGGAATCATGCGGTCCTTTTCCGTCAATACCCACCACGACGGCTTGTTATGCCACGCGGCTTCGGTCACCTTGTCGTCGCTACAACCGGCGAACCAAGGACCTTGAGTCGCTGCCACGACGCGAGCTTGTGCAACCGGCAAGTCCTGCGCGAAGTCGTGGATGATTGCATCGGTGGACAGCGTCAGGTATCCAGCGGAATCTTTCTGCAGCGAGGACGCCCACGATGGCGCCGGCTTTCCTTTCAAAATGTCATTGATCGACTGGTCCTTGTCGGGCGCAAAAGCGGCGACATACACCAGCGCTTTCACCTTGTCGTCATTACCGGCTTGCGTGATCACTGCACCAGCCCAGGAATGACCCACCAGGATGACCGGACCGTTTTGCTGCTCGATCACGCGCTTGGTAGCAGCGGCATCATCGTCGAGCGACTTGAGAGAATTTTGTACCGCCACTACGTGCAAGCCTTTTGCCTCCAGAATCGGGATGACCTTGTCCCAACTCGATCCGTCGGCGAACGCGCCATGCACCAGCACCACATTCTTTCCCTTCAGGTCATCCGGGGCAGAGGCGGCGCTTGCCGGGGTGAATGCGGAGAGCGACAGCAGGCCGCCGAGCAGCAGCGTAGCGGCAAGGCATTTTTTGAGCAGGGTGTTCATAATGTGAATCCTCCAGGGGAAATAGGGTTTGGACGGAAATTAGTGTGCGGAATGGAGAATGCGCTGATCGGGCAATGTCTTGTATCGGTCAAATGACCGAGCCTGATCCGAGGACGCATCTGTCGGACGCTTACATGAGCAGCGAAAACTGAGGCGAAATTGATGCAAGACGACTCTGCAATCCGGGTGCTGGACGCTGTCAAGGCGCTTGCGTTTGTCGGCGACCTCAGCATGGGGCAGCCCACCGATCATTCGATGCGTACCGGCTGGCTTGCCGGCCGGCTCGCCGCCGACGCCGGCCACGACGCCGCGCAGTGCTGCGTCGTCAAGGAGGTGTCGCTGCTGCGCTGGTCGGGCTGCACGGCAAATGCAGCGGGTTTTTCGGAGTGGCTGGGAGACGATGTCGGCAGCAGGGCGAACATGCTTGCGATGCGGCCCGGTTGGGCCGGCGACGAAGCGCCGGGAAACGTCGGCGCGACCATCACGCCGCTGGCGCAGATTCACTGCGAAGTATCGGGCGAGGTCGCGCGCATGCTCGGCCTGGCCGGCGCAACCCAGGTGGCGTTGCGGCACATTTTCGAAAGCTGGGACGGCGGCGGTTTCCCGCAACAAATGCAGGGCGGCAAGGTGCCCGATGCCGTGTTTCTCGTTGCGTTGGCCGGCGATATCGAAATTTTTAGCCGCATCTACGGAGTCGAGCAGGCGAAGGCGCTGATCGCGCAGAAGGCGGGCCGTCAGTATCCTCAAGCGCTCGCGCAACTGGCCTTGTCGCGCGCGGCAAACTGGCTGGACGAGCTTGAGCAGTGGAGTGCATCGGCACGCGATGAACCCTTGAATACGCAGCCGATGCAACAAACGAGCGCGCCGGAAATCATCGCCGATGTGATCGACTTGAAGCTGCCCTGGATGGCAGGCTATTCACGGCGCGTGGCGAAAGCAGCGGCGGCGTGCGGCGCGCGTTTGAGTTTCGATGAGGAAACCCAGCGCAGCGTGTATCTCGCTGGTTTGATCCACGGCATGGGACGCGCGGCTGTGCCCAATTCGGTATGGAATACGCCGGGTCGTTTGCCTGCGGCTGCGTGGGAGAAAGTGCGGCTGGTGCCGTATTGGACCGCACGGGCAGGCAAGCAGATCGGCGCGCTCGCTCGCGAGTCGGAGATTGCATCGCTTGCGTATGAGCGGCTCGATGGATCGGGCTATTTCCGGGGTGCAGAAGGCGGTGGCATAGCGCGCGAAGGCCAGGTGCTCGCTGCGGCCGCCGCATGGGTCGCGATGCGCGCCAAGCGTCCCTGGCGTGCGGCGCTATCTTCCGAAGAGGCTGCAACATCGCTTCGTGAGCAGGCATCGGCAGGGCGCTTCAATGCCGATGCTGTCAACGCGCTGATCGCAAATGCGCGTGACGAGTATGACGGGGGCGGAGGGGGTATTAAACCCCGCCCGGCCCAGGCAACGCTGTTGTCGCCACGGGAATCGGAGGTGCTCCGTCACATTAGCCTGGGCGCGAGTAACAAGGAGGTTGCGAAGGTGCTGGAGTTGAGTCCCAGCACGGTGCGCACGCATGTGGAAAGCGTGTTCCGCAAGCTTGAATGCTCGACGCGCGCTGCGGCCACCTTAAAGGCGTCGACACTTAAATTGATTTGATATCGATTTCAAATCAAATGCCCCGGGAAGCGGCAGGTCTGCAACCCGGAGGCAACCAGAATCAAGGGCGCACTTCCTCCGAAGTCAGATCGCTGGTCAGGCCGGTGTTGCTTGTCATCGGCTGGACGTGCTCTTCAAGCGGAACCGCGACGGGGACTTTCGGCGTGTCAAACAGCGGCCTCTCAGGATGCACGAACAACCAGAGCACCGTGCCCACTCCAGCCGCCAGTGCGATGACGACCAACGCGCTCCCCCAGTTACCGGTAAGCCGCACCATGAAAGCGACGCTAACGGGTCCTGCGACATTCGATGCCGCTCCCCACAGGTTGGTCCACCCAGACATCACGCCGGTGAAATCCCGCGCCAGGTCCTGAGCTGCCGACCAGACAACCACTTGCACGAACCCGACCGCAGCGAAAGACAAGCACAGGAAACCAACGACGGCCGCAATATTGACGGCATAGGAAGCCAGGCAGAGGGCGATGGCGCTAACAAGAAATCCCACCATGGCAACCGGAGCGCGAGCGGCCCAGACCGATTGAGTGCGCTTCAATATCTTGTCGCACACGATCCCCGCCACAAATACTGCTACGAACACGGCGATCCAGGGAAGCGATGCCGCGAACCCCATCGACTTAAGCGAAAGTCCGCGTGCGCGCATGAGATAGGTCGGGAGCCATGTCGTGTAGAAACTCTGGATCAGGACCAGCAGGAAGTACTGGATACCGAAAAGCCAGAAGCGCGGGTGCCGGAGGCACTTCAGAAATACCCCTTTGGCAACTGCCTCCGGTTCCGACTGTCCCGCTGCAATATACGTCGCTTCCTCAGCGGTGACTAACGGATGCTGCGCGGGAACATCGCGATAACCGAACCACCACGCGATCCCCAATATGAGGCCGATTGCGCCGAACACGTAGAAGACCGAGTGCCAGCCGAACTGCAAGATCATCCAGGCGGTAAGCGGTGCTGAAATGATGGGTCCGAGATAAAGGCCGCCCAGGAGAAAGGAGTTTCCCTTTGCGCGTTCATTCCTGGGAAACCAGCGTTTCACCGCGAGTATGCCGCTAGACCAGTCGGCGGATTGTGCACCTCCGAGCAGCGCGCGGCAGCCCACGAGCCAGCTAAAGCCCACGCCTAACGGCGTCACGATCATCATCAGGGACCACAGCGCGCTCGTTCCAAACAGGACCTTTCTCGAGCCATGACGCTCGGCCAGTCTGCCGGCGGGGACCTGCCCCAATGCGTATGTCCAGAAATAAATCGTCAGGATCACTGACATCTCGACAAGCGACAGACCCAGTTCCTTCTGGATCGTAGGTGCAGCGATCGTCATTGCAGCGCGGTCCAGCGTCATGACGAACGTAATGGGAGCGATCAGCAACGAAACAATCCCCCACCGTAAATTGCCGACTCTTTTGGGCATTCTCACTACTCCAAGGATAATTAACCACGCGCTTTATATGGAATCACTGCTACCGCTGCGGTCCTGCTGATCACTGTCTCGTCGTTATCGCTTTATCGCTACGTCATCGTCATCGTCATCGTCACGCTTCAGGCGGAGGGGAGGCTATTCAACCTTTCCATGCAGATGTCATGCGTGCGCGTTGTTTGCGCCAACAGAACCGCGGCCGAGACAAGCTCTTCGTCAGCGCCGTAGATATGAAATAGTCCATCCCCGGGCTCGACCTGCTGACCCACTGTGGCGAGAAGATCCACGCCCGCGCCGAGGTCCGCTGGAGCGCCGGCTTTTCGAGCGATTCCGCCGATGGCCCAGCCGTCGATGCCGGATACGATTCCCCCTTGCTGCGCCACGACCGTCTGACGATACCCAGCCGGCGAAACTGGTGGTACTCGCCGGCCTTGGCTATCGATAATCCTTTCGAATGCACTACGCGCCCGGCCGGAGTAAAGCAGCGACTCTGCAAACTGCCGCCCCTTGGAAACAGTGCCAATGGACGGCGCCCACGCAAGTATCTCCGCCGCGAAACAGAGTGCTTTTTCCCGCAGGTCGGCGGGTGCGTCCGGATCGTTGTCCAGGACCTGCTTCACGTCACGCACCTCCAGTGCAGGTCCGATGCCCCGCCCGATCGGGCCGCTGCCATCGGTGACCATCGCCTTTACGTGCAGCCCCAAGCCCGCTGCCACATATTCGAAAAGGTTACCTAAAGTGCGCGCTTCGTGTTCGTCCTTGAGTTTTGCGTTCGGGCCGTAAGGAAGATCGATGATGACGTGAGTGGATCCGGCCGACCACTTCTTGGACAGAATCGACGCCACGGACCAGCGGTTCGAGTCGAGGCCCAGCGGTCTGGTAAATGCATTGATCCGGTCGTCAATCAACGAGTGATTCAGCCGTCCGTTCCACGCAATACAGGCGCGCGCTTCACTGACGCAACGACGTACCTCTTCGCTCGTGAGATCGACACGTGCAACCGTTTCCATCGCGTCGGCAGTGCCTGCGGCAGAGGTGATCGCTCTCGATGACGTCTTCGGCATTGCAAGCCCGAACGCCGCCACAATGGGTACGACGATCAACGTAATCCGGCTACCCGGAACGCCGCCCATTGAATGCTTGTCAACGAGGATTGGCTCGTCCCATTCGATCCGGGGCGACAGCTTGCACCTGACCCTTGCTAGCGCAAGCACTTCGGCGTCGGACAGGTTTTGCGACGCGTGCAAGAGGAACGCGTTGATATTCCGGTCCGAGTAACGCAGTGCAAGGATGTCGTCGAGCACTACACCATATTGAGCTTCGTTCAGTTCATCGCCTGCAATCTTCGCCTTCAACGCGCGCATGCTGGGCGCAACGGGCTGTGTGGCGCGGCCGAGCGCCGCGACGAAACGTTCTATCCCTTGCTCAAGCGTGCCGTCATTGAGCACCTTCAGGACCTCGACATCCGCGGAGGTCGGTTCGACCTGACGCGTTACGCGTTTTAAAACCTCGTCCGGCGTTTCCCTACCTCGTCCGAGAATTCGCGCGGCCAGCACGGAAGCTGGCGCGCTCACTTCGACAATCACCAGTCGCGGCACGCGGCGTGAAAGCTCGTCGATCATTGCCCGCGATCCGTTCGCGATGACGTGTTGCCCCCGCGAAATCGGATGGAGGAGTTCACGGCGCAAACCGTATCTCAGTCCGTGTGCCGACCAGGTAATCAGGAATTCCCCTTGGCCGTCGAGACGCGCGAACTCAGTTTCATTAAGCGCTTCGTGATCTTCACCCGGGGAGCCGTGAGGGCGGGTGACGACCCGACGCGCAAAGACGAAATCGCTTAGGACTTCACGCGCTCCGTCAATCAGAGAGTCTTTGCCGGCGCCGCTCGGGCCGACCACAAAGAAGAAAATTCCATCGGACATAAGGGGGTTACTCCGCCTCGTCCAGACCGATATCAACGCACACGGAGGCCTGGTTGATCTTGCTTGTGGAGATATAGTCGACGCCCGTCCTGGATATTTCCCCGATCGTCGCGAGATTAATACCGCCAGACGCTTCAAGCTTCGTACGGCCATTGACCAACTCCACGGCCTTCGTCATTTCCGCTACCGACATGTTGTCGAGCATGATGACGTCAACGCCGGCTTCCAGCGCTTCCTCGACCTGCTCGATGCGATCGCATTCCACCTCGAGCTTCGTCAATACCGGCAGATGCCGGCGCGCACGCTGCACAGCCTTCTTGATCCCGCCGCAAACCGCAATGTGATTGTCTTTAATCATCACGCCGTTATCAAGCCCGAGGCGATGGTTCAAGCCCCCGCCACAAGTCACCGCGTGTTTCTCCAGCATGCGCAAACCGGGTGTGGTCTTGCGTGTGTCGATCAGCCGTGCACGCGTTCCTGAGACCGCCTTGACGTACTCGGCCGTGAGATTGGCAATGCCGGACATGCGTTGCACGATGTTAAGTGCCGTGCGCTCGGCGGTCAGCACGCTTCGTGCATTGCCCTTTACGTCAAGAAGCACCGCCCCTTTCTTTACATGGTCACCGTCCTTGACGCGTACGACGACGTCGAGCGTTGAATCGTAGCGCTTGAATACACGGGCTGCGACGTCGATGCCCGCCACGATCAGGTCTTCGCGAGCATTCATGAAGAATGCACCCGTTTCGTCCGCTTCGATCATGACCTGTGCGGTGAGGTCACAGTACCCAATGTCTTCGGTCAGCCACATGTCGATCAGGCGATCCGTTTGAAATACGTCGTACATTGTCAGTCTCCGAGTGTATAAAAAAGCGTGTTTCTTGCTCGACAGGGGCATCGGCAGAGGTGTTCTTTGCCCTGACGTCGAACATTACAAAATGTCGGACTACGAAATAGATAAGATTTAATGCGTAATAGTGAAAAGCCCGCTAAGGCGTCTTAGTGGAATTGATGCACTGGTTGCTTCAGCCTGCAATTACAACGTCTACGCTCAAAGACTGCTCCGAGCCATGACGTTGAGCGCGTCAAAAACATATTGGCGGCGGTGACGATCCCGCACCTCGCCTGAGCCGGTATCGCGTTTGCGTCGACAACTAATGGCAAGTACTCGCGAGCAACGTGCCCTAAGCCAACTCTTCTTGACGCCATTCCTGCAGCACAGGCCGGCCGGAGCGACGGCGAAGAAATCTGCCCGATACCCAAAGTCCCGGTCATCTGGTCGACTCCTTCTAAGCGCGGCGTCTGGTGGCGTTCGATATCTAAAAGTCTAGTGTTCACATTATAATTTGGCAAGATATCTAAGTATATTTTTGTTGGTGCACGTGTGCTTTAGTTTGGTGAAAACCCTAATTAAATGCATCATTTAAGGGAATACCCCATCTAAACGGACTTGCCGAGAGATAACTTTTTCCAGGGAAAATGCAATGTGTACACTCTATATGACCTTGTTTGACCAAGGTCGGCAACGACCCGCTTGAGAGCAGCAGGGAGCGAGAGCGTGAAGCACGCTCGGCAGCAGGGCAGCAATCTGAAAAAACACCAAAGAACGCGAAGAGAACTATCAAGTATCTGAGCTTCGTGCCGTACACCGCTAAGTACACTTCTATATAAAGACCTCATGAAACGGCTTACATTTCAGCAACAGTTGTGGATTCCTTTAGCGCTTTCCCTGATTTGCCTGATCTCTGTGGCGGGCTTTGGGGCATACCAGACTCGCGAGGTCCGCCTGCAAGAAAGGCAGCATTCGTTGAAGGATGCGGGAGATATCGCGATGAGCATCACGCGACGCTACGCGGCGCTGGCCGCTGACGGAACGTTATCGACGCCTGAGGCGAAGAAGCAGGCACTCGCGCAATTGCGGGCAATCCGTTACGGCACTGACGGATACGTATCTATCGTCGATTCAGATTGCCACGCGGTCATGAACCCTTCGAAGCCGGAGACGGAGGGTAAATACTTTGGCGACTATCAGGACTCCAACGGGAAGTATGTGTACCGTGCGATGGCCGAAATCGCGAAGGGTTCTGGCGATGGGTTCGTCGACTACGCCACTCCCCGGCTTGGTTCGAAGGAACCCGTACGCAAGCGCAGCCACATTGCAACCTTTAAACCTTGGGACTGGTCGTTCGTGACGGGCGCCTATCTGGACGATATCGACGAGGCATTCAATGCATCGCTGCGCCAGTTGGTGGTGCTCGTTGCGCTTATTGCTGCCGTGCTGTCTGGGGTTGTGTACTTCGTGAACCGCAGGTTGAATCGGTCGCTGGGCGGCTCGCCTGAATATGCGGCCCTGGTCGTGAGCGCGACTGCGGGCGGTAATCTGGCGCAACACATAGACCTGCAAGCCGGCGATCGAGGCAGCCTTCTGTTCAGGCTGCAGGAGATGCAGGCGCAACTGCGTCAGGCCGTGGTTGCGATCATCGGCGCGGCGCAGTCCATTGGAACGTCCACGGACGAGATATCGTCAGGCAATTCGGACCTGTCACGAAGAACCGAAGAACAGGCTGCGTCGCTGGAAGAAACTGCTGCGAGCATGGAGCAGCTCACGTCTGCGGTGAGACAGAATGCCGACAACGCACGGCAAGCTTCAGTACTGGCCGGCGATGCATTCTCCATTGCCAATCGCGGCAACGAAGTCGTCTCGGAAGTCGTCGCGACCATGGACGAGATCACCGATAGTACGAAACAGATTGGAGAGATCCTCGGCATGATTGAAGGGATCGCTTTCCAGACTAATATCCTTGCACTCAATGCGGCGGTCGAGGCCGCGCGAGCGGGCGAACACGGCAGGGGTTTTGCTGTTGTTGCATCCGAAGTTCGCAATCTGGCGCAGCGCTCCTCGACTGCTTCCAAAGACATCAAGCGACTGATCGATCATTCGAATGGCCGCGTTCAGAGCGGCGCCACACTCGTCGATAATGCCGGCCAGTGCATGAAGGAGATCCTGGTTTCAGTTCAACGCGTCACTGCGATCATGAAGGAGATTGCGTCGGCTTCCGAGGAGCAAAGCGACGGCATTGAACAAGTCAACAAGGCCGTCACCCAAATGGATGAAGTCACGCAACGAAACGCGGCGCTGGTTGAAGAGGCGGCAGCGGCTGCCGTGTCAATGCGCGAGCAGGCTCATGGGCTGGTAGAAAGTGTTGCTGCGTTTCAGGTTAACTAAGCTTGGATTTGGTGCCTTGAGTTTCGCTGCAACCAGCGTTGCGGCGAAACTCGCTTAGCGATAGTTCAGTCCAAACCTCGACCCGCTTTAAGAAATCCCTTCTGGCGGCGCCACTTTTCCCAAGACCGGATACATGCGTGCGACCTCCTGAAGGTCCGCTTCCATCTCGGCCACTAGCCACTCCTTTACCCGCTCCACATGCGGTCGTGCGGGACGTTGGCCACTGATCAGTTCGTAGTGACGGCCCGTTATGACAACGTGCCGGGAAGCCGGAACCAACTGTCCCGTTCGCAATGCATAAGACACGCCGGACACCCAGCCTAGCGCTATGCCACGGCCGATCATGGCGGTCTGGAGCACCAGCGCATAGTCGGAGAAGATCAGCGGGTCATCCGGCACTGTCCCGGCCATGCCGACGCGTTCGTGAAAATTTTCCCAATTGATTGTTGTCGGCACTAACTCGATCAGCGTGTGCTTAGGCAAATCGCGCGCGTGATCAAGCGGCCCATGATTCTCAAGATAAGACGGACTGCAAACCGGCACGATGACTTCCGGCGTGAAGGTCCAGCTTTGCTGGGATTTACGTCGCTGGTCCGCTGGGCGTAACGCGAGATCGGCTTCGTCGGTGGTGCCCTGAAGGACACCGCTGATTACATCGAAACGCAAGCTGATTTCAGGAAACGCGCTTTGAAAGCGTTGATATCTCGGCATTAGCCAGTACGCAATGAAAGCGCTGGAGAGCGACAGGGTGACTGTCTGCGTGCGCTGCTGCCGCTGCTTGATATCGGTTACAGAACGCTTGATATGCCCGAAGCCCTCATTCACACCGCGTTCGAGCAACAGCCCGTCGTCCGTCAGCACGAGCCCGGCGCGCGAGCGAACGAACAACTGAGTGCCTAGCGCTTTCTCCAGTCTCACGATCATTCGACTGACGGCGACCTGCGTCACGTTCAGTTCATTCGCCGCGCGGGTAATGCTTTTCTCCCGGGCGACGACCTCGAACACCACCAGCGAATTCATTGACGAGCCGAAGTTGCGTAGCGTATCCATAACATTATGTTGGGATCGAAAGAGCAAATGTCATTTGACGGAGTTTAATGCGCTGCCTATGTTCTAGCTATTCAAACACGGGTCAAAGCAGGCGTCGATAACCATAACATTCTGTCTGGGTCCGTGCATTGGATGTTTGAAAAATGACAGCGTGCGTGCCCGCCAACCCATCCATTCCATCCATTCCCCAAGCCAAAGGTAAGTTCAATGACCCGTCCTCCACGGAGCCACGACCCGTTGCTGCAGCCGCTGCGGATCCGACACCTGGTGTTGAAAAACCGGATTATGAGTACGAGCCACGCGAGTGGTTTGACGGAAAACGGTTTGCCGCTCGAGCGCTACCAGCGTTATCACGAAGAAAAGGCCATTGGGGGGATTGGGCTGAGCATGTTCGGCGGCTCGTCGGTTGTGAGCCGCGACAGTTCCAACGTGTTCGCGCAGATCGATCTCACCGATGATCGGATCATCCCGTGTTTTCAGGCGTTTTCCGAGCGAATGCATAAACATGGCGCTGCGCTGATGTGCCAGCTTACCCACATGGGGCGGCGGGGAAGTCCGTACGCATCGGACTGGTTGTCGACTATTGCGCCGTCGCGAGTGCGCGAGACGCTGCATCGAAGCATTCCACGCGAGATGGACCACAGCGACATTGCACGCACCATCCGCGACTTCGGTCATGCGGCCCGGCGTTGCAAGGACGGGGGGCTCGACGGTGTTGAAACCCTGGCTGGCGGGCACTTGATCGGGCAGTTTCTCAGCCCCATGACTAACCGGCGGACCGACGAATATGGCGGTTCCATTGAAAATCGATGCCGCTTTGTGCTTGAGGTTCATGAAGAGATCCGCCGGCAGGTGGGCAGTGACTTTATCGTCGGTATTCGCTATGTCATCAACGAGGCGCTGGAAGGCGGCCTGACTTCCGCCGACGCGCTGACGGCGGCCAAAATACTCGAAGCGTCGGGCTTGATCGACTTCTTCAACGTGGTCTACGGGCGCATGGACACGGCGGCCGCGCTTGCCGATGACAACATGCCGACCATGTACGCCAAGTCAGCGCCGTGGTTGCCGGCAGTCGCCGCGTTCAAACGCGAAGTGTCGTTGCCGGTGTTCCATGCAGCGAAGATCGCCGACCTTGCCAGCGCGCGTTATGCAGTGTCGGAAAACATGCTCGACCTGGTTGGCATGACGCGTGCACATATCGCCGATCCGCATATTGTTAAGAAGCTGATCGACGGCGAAGAGGATCGCATCCGACCCTGCGTGGGCGCATCATTTTGCCGTGCTCATCAATCTGCGTGCATTCACAATCCGTCAACGGGACGCGAGACCTGGATCGCACACGAGGTTGATCGAGCCCAACGCTCCGGCCGCAAAGTGGTGGTGATCGGCGGAGGCGTGGGCGGTCTCGAAGCCGCGCGCGTTGCTGCGCGGCGCGGGCATCAAGTGGTGTTATTCGAAGCGGCTCCCAAGCTTGGCGGTCAGGTCTTGCTCGCGCACACGGGGAGCTGGCGTAAGGACCTGATCGGGATCGTGGACTGGCGGGCGAGCGAGCTGGATCGTCTGGGCGTGGATGTCAGGACCGGCGCCTATGCCGACGCTTCCGTAGTGCTGGCTGAGCATCCCGACGTTGTGATTGTTGCGACTGGCGGGATGCCCGATCTCGATGATTTGCCGGGGAACGAACACTGTACCTCGGCCTTCGATGCGCTGACCGTGCACGTCCCTGCATCAGGAAGCGCGATCGTTTACGACGGTACCGGCCGGCATGTGGCGGCAACATGTGCCGAGCGTTACGCGCAAGCTGGCATCGAAGTAGAGCTGGTCACGCTGGACGGATGTTTTGGCGAGGAACTGGCGGGACGGGGAGATCATATTGGCTGGCTGCGTCGTTTCAACGAATTGAAGGTTGCCCTGCGACACAATTTGCGGCTCCAGCGGGTAGAGCGTCTGCCTGGCAACAAATGCCGCGCCTGGTTCACGCATGAACTGACTTCGGAGCCGGTTTGCATGGATGCGGATCATGTTGTGGTCGAGCGCGGCATGATGCCCGTCGACGATCTGTTTCATGAGCTGCGCAGCGAGTCAGTGAACGAAGGGAAAGCCGACCTTGATTGCCTCTTGCTCGGCAAGGCTCAACCGTGGATGACTGAGGAGCCTGCTGGTTACGAACTGTATCGGATTGGTGATGCGGAATCGTCGCGGAACATTCATGCGGCAATCTTCGATGCTTTCCGCCTCGTGCGAACCATGTAGTGTCCCGCGAGGATCAACCGGTTTAACGCAATGAATATGATTCGGATGTCGAACTATTATGAACCAGTCGATTTTTAAAAATTGATCGTTTATTTGCGAAAGCTATTGTGTTTCGCTTGAGCAATTGATTTGGGAGACGTTTTGATGAGCACACACTGCAAGTTGGACCGGATCGACCTGAGAATTCTTTCTCGCCTACAGACGCATGGTCGTATTACTAACGTTGAGCTTGCCGATGCTGTCGGCCTATCCCCCAGTCCTTGCCTGATTCGCGTGAAGCGCCTTGAGAGCGCGGGCTATATCGCGGGTTATGCCGCGCAGATCCTGCTGGAGAAAATGGGCGATGTCCAGAGTGTGTTCACACAGGTCACGCTCGCGGACCACCGGCGTGAGGATTCTGCGCGCTTCGTCGCGGCCATTCGCGAGGTGGACGAAATTGTTGAATGCCATCTGGCGAGTGGCGGCTATGACTACTTGCTCAAGTTTGTCACCCGCAGCGTCGGGCACTATCAGAGCCTGATTGAGGACTTGCTGGCGCGGAACATCGGTATTGAAAAGTACTCTAGTTACGTCATGATCAAGTCGCCGATCATGAAGAATGCTTATCCGCTGGAGACCTTGTTTTCACACAACTATTTCTGATCAAGCCGGCCAACCTCAGCCAGTTGAGTGCTCTGGTCGCGTTGTGCCGCGAAAGGCGTATTTGTTAATTCCCGCTCGCTTGGTGCTTGCGTCGTGCGCTTGCTCAATCACTTGACCAGATCGTCCAGGCGCCGGTCATCAATGCCGGCAGGTTCCAGATGAGCGACCACATCGGCTGCCTGGAATATCGATCGCACCGCGTCTTCTGCATGGTCTCCAATGCTGTGGCCTTGTTCAACCGACATGGCTCCGTCCACCTCGACGTGGAATTCCACGAACACCCGGTCGCCGCCATGTCGAGTGCGGATGTCATGCACGCCCTGAACGCCTTCGCAACCCAGCACGGTGGCCCGGATCCGCTCGCGGTCCGAGGTGTCGAGTTCCCGGTCGAGCAGCTGAATCAACGCTTGCTGTGCCATGTCCCGCGCATTCCATAGCATGTAGCAGGAAATGGCCAACGCACCTATTGCGTCCGACCGGGTCCACGCAAAAAAGCGTTCAAGCGCGAGCGCGACCAGCACGGCAATGTTCACCGCAACGTCGGTGACATAGTGCGCCCGGTCCGCGGCAATGGCTGTCGACCCGGTTCGTTTGACGACATAGGTTTGCAACGAAACGAGTCCGCCTGCAGCGATCAGGCTGGCGATGATTACCCATAAACCGAAGCCCATGTCGGTGAGCGGTTGCGGGACGAACAGGCGCTGGATCGATTCAATTCCCAGTCCCACGGCCGCGCCCGTGAGCAACAAGGCTTGCACCAGCGCGGCTACGGCTTCCGCTTTGCCATGTCCATAACGATGACCCCGGTCGACAGGACGCCCTGCATACCGGACGCCTGCGAAGGTGACGAAGGACGCGACGACATCGACCAGGCCGTCGGCCGCAGAGGTGAGCAGCGCGATCGAGCCCGTCGCAAGCCATGCCCAGGCCTTGACGCCGACCAGGGTGAGCGCGACAGCGAGCGCCATGATCGAGGCGAACCGGCGCAGCTTTTGATTCGACAGGTAATCGGACATGGGCGCGCGTCTCGCTTCTCGTTCAGGCTTCTCGCTTAGTAAGCCGTCATGCTACGACACTCGCATGCAAACGCTGGAAATGCACGGCTTGGCATTGGATGAACGAGCACTTGCATGAGGCGCGCGTGCGAGAAGCTGGCGCAACGCCGCTTTACTCACCGGTCGGCTTGCTTGAATTCGTCGGAGCCCCCGTGCTCAGGATCTTTAGATTACGAATCCGCCTGAAAGTAGGATTGTCATGCAGCAAGCGGGCGGTGATATGCGCCACGGCGGCTTCACCGAGAAGATAATCAGGCACGCCGGAGACCGTATGGTGAGTCATGTGCTGATTGTAAGTTTCAGGTGCTTCGGCCGAGCTGTAGAAAAAATCGACTTCGTAAGTTGCCAAATTGAACTCCAATGGTGTGATCAATCGTTAAACAACCATTGATTTCATCGATTCTATCAAGAGGTGGCAATGAGCGAGCGCGACGGTGCGCCAAGCGAAATGTTTTAATCGGGCGGGGAGAACTGGCGGTGTCGGGCAAGGTTGATCAGGTTTTTGGGCGCACCCGCGGGGAATGAGTCTGCAGGGACTTGTTAAGCATCTGATTGATTCGTTCCCGTTGTTTCGGTGTTTCCGTACTTAAAATGGCTCCGAAAGAGACGAAACAGGGCGTATTTCGCACTTCATGACTAATGCGTGACTAAGGCGCGAAAAAGGTAATTAAAAAGAATTGCCTTTGTTCGCCCGATTTGTGTTCCCCTGAAGGGGGCACCCATTGCGTCGATATCAGTCGCGGGTGCCGGTCGTGCAGCGCTGCTGCACGACGGCCAAAGGAGAAGTCAGTACAAATGAATCGCCAGATCGTAGAAGAGTTGCTAGCCGGGCACGGAGAAGGGAAGTTGGTTGTAAGCCATCGCATACATGGCACTGACTTCGAAGTCATGGTTTCGCTGTTGCAAGCATCGGGAAACACGTTTGTCCGGGATTATTGTGCGCGGGCGCCCATTCTTGCTGGCACAAGCGGACTAAGCGATGCTGTCGCGAAGACCTTTACGGCCGTGCATACCGCCATTAATGGCGACCTGAAAGCCAAACCTGCAGGCATGTCCTTGTTCAAGTTTGTTTCGGATCCGACCCGGCGCGATGT
The DNA here is from genome assembly GCF_964252755.1 of Caballeronia sp. LjRoot29. NCBI lineage: Bacteria > Pseudomonadati > Pseudomonadota > Betaproteobacteria > Burkholderiales > Burkholderiaceae > Caballeronia > Caballeronia sp. LjRoot29. The sequence goes on from NZ_CAXUPU020000057.1 coordinate 17,251, forward strand.
GTTCGTCCGTCCATTCGACTAAAGCGTCGCCACGTTATCGGGCTTGCCGTTCATGCAAGGCCCGCGCTGGGCATCGCGCCTTGAGCGGCAGGTTCGGTCACGATCAAACCGTTGAGGCCGTTGCAGGCCGCGCCATGCACGCAATGGCCTCGTTTGAGCACTGTGTCGTCCAGTGGATGCGTCGCCTGCTGGCGGTGCAAATGGTTTTTCGCCAGAGCGGCACAGCCGCCTGGCAACCCACAGAGAAAAATGATGGATCTTCGAACCGTTAAAGAAATTGCAAAATTGAAGGCTCAGGTCGGGCCGTTGCAAAGGCAGTTCGCCGAGCGGTTGAATGCCGCCGTGGTGCAGGCCAAGAGCACGGCGGTCGCCGAATTCAAGAACCACTTTATCAAAGGCGGGTTCACGGCAGCTGGCGAGGCGAAGCGATACACCGCGGCCTATGAGGGCATGCAATTTTCGCTGGAGATTGCAGAGACGCGAGGAACGCTCTCGCTTTGCGAGTTTCACCTGGTGCCCCCCGCATCGATCAACGAAGCAAAGCTGACCGTGCACATGATTCGTAAAGGTCCGCCGTCGTCTGGACGGCCCTTGGCTGCGGAAGAGGCAAACTTGCTTCTCGATGCAGAGCGGAACCTGGCTGAAGCCCGGGCAGCACTTTCGTCGGCGGCGCCCGAGTTCTGTTTTATGGTTGTTGAAGAAGAAAATCCGGAATTGCCCACCGTTGATGTGGTGCTCGAAAACAGGCCCGTATTCGATACATTCGGTGGATTTCTCGTGAGCGTTTATCCGCAATAATTTTTCCGCAAGTCGCGGTAGTGCGGGGCGCTCTCTAGCGTCTCGCTTGTTCGACCGTCAATTCACTGGTGGGTATTCACGGTGATTTCCCGGTGAACGGTCAGGCTTGCATGGCAAGCACAATTCCCTCACTTAGCCGAAACCTCGTCAAGCATTACAACGTGGCGTGCTTCCGTGACATCGTCCGCCGGAAACAAACATTCAATACGCAGCTCCTGCGCGGCGATCGTCTGCGGAGTTCCTACAGTCGTGACCATGGAAAAATAACTCAGCACTTCATCGTCTTTGACGAAGCTGATGGGGATGACTGGCATGGTGCGTGTAGCGGGCGTGGCGTTCATCGCATGAGGCGATTTCCACGCTGTCTGGACATCGGGGTAGGCGAGGAGATCCGCGAGTAATCCTTGGGTTTTGTCATCAATGACGCGCCCCACGGATTCACGATAAACCCGCTGGATCAGGCTTTTTGCCACATCCTCCCAGTTGGCAACAAACGGGCGCATGCCTTCCGGGTCGAACATGAGATGCAGCATGTTGCGAGGGCTCTTGCGCGCAGACAGGTCGATAAAGCAATTGAAGAACCGTGGCGAGGATTCATTGGTCATGAGCACGTTCCAATAACGGTCCATTACCATCGCAGGAAAAGGTTCGTGCTGACGCAAGATGCGCCCTAGCGCGTTGGTCACACTCTGCATTTCGAGTGCGTCCCACGCGGTTTCCTGATAGATGGGAGCGTAGCCGGCCGCTAGCAATAATGGATTGCGTTCACGAAGAGGAATGTCCAGCGCCTGGGCTATATCCAGCAACATTTGACGGCTCGGAACGCTGCGCCCGCTTTCAATAAAACTGATGTGCCGTTGCGAGACGCCCGCATCAAGTGATAACTCAAACTGGCTTCTGCCGCGCATGTCGCGCCATTGGCGCAGCAGCAAGCCGAGCTCGCTGGCAGGTGGCTTTGCGTTGAGGCGTGGGGAATTCATGGGTCTCTCATTGGCAACAGGATTCAGGTCATTGTTCAGGCGCCACCGCGCGGGACATATAAGAATAACGCCTACGTTCGCGGTTTTTAATTCAGTGCACAAGAATACGCTTAACTCGATAAGTCGCAGCAACGACTGCAATCGCGCAGGGTTCGGCGCGAACCGATCCATGCGCGATCCTTTCGTCAGGCAGCCGTCCATGCCTGCGCCTTAAAGCGCTCTTCTACAGGCGTGCCAGCCATGTTCGTCGTGGTGGCGGCCATGGTGGACACACCAATGCTCGTGATGACTTCGAAAACCTGAAGCGCTGAATACCCCGCAGAAGTAAAGTTTACGATGTCTTCCTGGGATACGTTCCCTCGTTTTTGGATCAAGGCCCGGCTCATGCCCGACAGGGCCGCGTACTTCGGATCATCCGGCAATCTCCCTTCGCGGATCGCTTTGACGTCCGACTCCTTCATGCCGTCCTCAAGCGCAAAGGTGGAGTGAGCCGCAACGGTCCACGGGCATTTGATCGTGACCGCGTTGGTGAGCAGCAGAACCTGCTTTTCGCACTCGTCCAGGCTTCCGCCGTGAAAGCTTGAGAAGCTGGCTGCAAAGCCGTTGAGGAGCACGGGGTTGCCTGCCATGGTCGCCATCACGTTTGGTAAGAATCCAAACTTCTCTTCCAACGCACGCAATGTGGGTTTGGATTTTTCCGGCGCCGATTCGATTGTGTGAAGTGTAAAACTATGCATTCCTAACTCCTTTACCATTGATTGAACGAAATGTGTCTGTATCTCCATGCGACGCTTTTTTTAAACGCGGGTACCGCAAGCAGATGACTGCAATCTTAGCGATCGCACGAATACGTTCAATTACCTCGGATGTAATAACGGTCGATCCACGCCCGCGGCTAGCGGCTGTTTAGCAGCTGCTTAGCGGCGCAGAGTTCGCTCAAGAGAGGGGGTTAGTCAAGCAGATAGAGTGGAGAAAACCGGGAACGGCGCTGACGTTCCCGGTGAGTGCCGACAGGACGCTACCCCTTAGGCTGCTCCAGCGACGACTTCAATTCCTTGGCCGCCTCTTCAATTCGCTTCGTCACAATGGCATACGCTTCGGTTTGGGCCTGCTGTGTTTTTTGAGCGATTTCCTGCATATCGGCGAGGGCCTGGTGCAGTGCCTTTTGAACGACTTCGGTCGGATTGGATGAAGCTTTGGCCGGCGTGGTGGCGTACTGCTGCGCAATGCCCTGGAAGTCGTTGAGGGCCCGGCGCAGAATTTCGATCTGTTTATCTCGAAGCGCTTCCATGCCGCCGAATGCGACGCGGTTCGCGGCCGCCAGTGCTTCGACGTCCTTTCTGCGCGCATCCAGGATTGCCTGCACGTCGAATCCCGGAAGTTTGTACTGCTGGAACATCGCGGAAAACTGACTGAACGGGTCGCTGTACTCGGGCTTCGTCATGTGCCTCTCCCTAAGATATGTTCACGTTCGCGGAAACGTCGACGCTCCTCAGGCGTAGAGGGTGGCGCCCAACGCTCTTTCGATAGTACAGGCTAACGATCTTTGCTGAATCCAAGGGAAAACGCGCACAGGTCGACAATCTGCGTTTAGCTGATTGTCAGAAAAGATCATGTGGCAGGCGTTAATCCGCATGACCTTAGCCAATCTCGGAGTGTGTAGCGTCCTGCACCACCAGCGGGTATCCGCCTGAATCGGCGCCGGCGCCGTTTCGAGCGTTGCGTCGCGCCGCCCCAGGCGCAACCCCCATGATTCGCTTGAATGCGCGGCTAAAGGCGGCTTCGGAGTCGTATCCAAGGGAGCTTGCCAATTCCGCAAGCGATGAATCCGTCTCTCGCAACCGCGTAAGCGCCGCCTGCATTTTCCACCGCATGGCGTAGCGCATGGCCGGTTCGCCGATGAGTTGCGTGAAGCGCGCGGAAAACGCCGAGCGTGACATGCCGACTTCGTCTGCCAGCGATGCCACCGTCCAGTTGCTTGCCGGATCGCGATGAATCATCGTAATGGCTCGCCCGATCTGCTTGTCGCGTATTGCGCCGAGCCATCCCGTCTGCGCTTGGTGAGCATTGGCGATCCAGGACCGGATAGCCTGGATGACGAGAATATCGGCTAGCCGTGTGATGACAGTTTCCCCTCCCGGGTTCAGATGCTGCGCCTCGGCCGCGATGAATCGCAGCGTGCTCTGGATCCACTCTGTTTCCGGCGATTTCCATGTATCGACGCAAATCAGCCGGGGCAACAGGCGAATCAGTTGATGCGCTGCCGGGTGGTCGAAACGCACGACGGCGCAGATCATGGTCGTGGCCGCGCCGCCTTCTCCGTGGCGAAGAACTTCATAGCGATTGCTGATTGCATCGCGCGGCAGATCGAGGAGTTTTCCTGCCGGGACGCCCGCGTGGCTCATCAGCCGATGTCCCGCACCGTGCGGAACGAGGGCGAGATCGCCGGGGCGCAGCAAGCGAGGCTCGACGCCGTCCACTTCGAGCAGACACTCGCCAGCCGTGACGACGTGGAACATCAGGCACTGATCGAACGCCGGGAGTTCGAGGGCCCATGGAGCGGTGAATTCCGACCGGCAATAAAAAGTGCCGCTCATGCGCAGGAAGTGGAGCGCTTCGCCGAGCGGATCGTCGGGTGCGGGCAGGTCGGTCATGGGAAATAGTGTAATTCAGCCGGTTGCTGCTGCGTGCCAGTTCGTCCATTTCACTGGACGAATGAGCATTAAATCAAGACGTAATGTCATTGTTCGTCTTTAGAGATCACATTACGCTGGATTCACGGTCGCCGCACGGTGCGGCGCTTATCTGGGGGAATTGACCATGGCTACAAATCCCATTTCGGTGCTCGGAAGCACGGGCAAGACAGGCCGTCGGATAGTGGCGCGTCTTGCCGCCCGCAATCTCCCCGTGCGGCACGGTTCGCGGGCCGCCACGCCGCCGTTCGACTGGAATGATTACTCCACGTGGGCACCCGCGCTCAAGGGCGTCAGCGCCGTCTACATCTGCTTCTACCCGGATTTGTCCGTCGCTGGGGCGACCGGTGCAATCCAGTCGTTCACCGATCTGGCTGTGTCGAGCGGCGTCCGGCGTCTCGTGCTGCTGTCCGGGCGGGGCGAGCCGGAAGCACAGCGCTGTGAAGACATTGTGCGCAACGCCGGCGTCGACTGGACGCTGCTGCGCGCGAGCTGGTTCGCGCAGAACTTTAGCGAGGCGCATTTCCTGGAGCCGATACGCGATGGCGAGCTTGCATTGCCCGTTGGGAACATTGGCGAGCCGTTTGTCGATGCTGACGATATAGCCGACGTCGCGATAGCTGCGCTGACGCAGAACGGCCATGCCGGACAGCTCTACGAACTAACCGGCCCGCGTCTGGTGACCTTCGCCGAAGCGGTCGCGGAGATTGCCCGAACATCCGGGCGATCGATCCGGTTCACGAGGCTGTCCATGACGGAGTACACGGAAGCGCTTGTGGAAGCCGGGCTTCCGGCACAAACAGTCGAGCTTATCCACTATCTCTTCACGGATGTACTGGACGGCCGAAATGCCTCCGTGGAGGACGGTGTCATTCGCGAACTTGGGCGGCCTCCGCGTGATTTCAGCGCCTACGTGCGGGAGACGGCGGCAACGGGGATCTGGAGCCGCGAAGAAGCTTAGTTGAGTCTTCTCAGTCTCTCCCGTTTAGCAATCCGGGCGAAGCTTTTGCGAGCGATTCAAACATTTTCATGACGTCGCAAAGAGTCAACTCGCAGTCGTAAGCAGGCGATACAAAGATAATTTGAGCTTGTACCGTACGTCCTTCGCTTTGATCTCATGTGCGGGCCCCTTTGATGACACGAGGAGTCTCAATGAAAATTCGAGGGTCTTAAGGGGAGAGATTAAAGTCGGATAACTAAGTATTTGGAGTTTAAGCGTTGCCTTGGCAAGTTTAACAACGGATAAAAATCAATGCTCGAAACAGAAATGATGGAGTTTGTCCGGCGGACTTACGAGATGTATCCGCCGGACACGGTTACCATGACAATTGCCGAGCAACGCGTTCTCTACGACAACTACGCAAAGGCGTTTACGCCTGCGCTGCCCGATGGGTTGCTCATTGAAACAAGCGCGCTCGATTCTGTCGCGGGACATCGCATTCCCTTGCGCTTGTACCGAACGACGAACGGCACGGCTCAAGCCGGCACCGTGCTGTACTTCCACGGCGGCGGTTTTGTGCTCGGCTCGCTTGATAGCCATGAAGCTATCACCGCGCGCCTTGCGGCCGATACCGGCATGCACGTGATCGCCGTTGATTATCGGCTCGCACCCGAGCACCCCGCGCCCGCCGCGCACGAAGACTGCATCGAAGTGACACTCGCAGCAATCAATGCCACGTTGCCCTTTGCGGGACTGCCCGCCAGGCTCCAAATCGCCGGCGATAGTGCCGGAGGGAATCTTGCCGCCAGCGTTGCAACCATTCTTCGTGACCGGGGAGTTGCCGGCGTGACGGGGGTGGTGGCGATCTATCCAGCGCTTGGACGGGAGCCGGAATTGCCCGCGCGCGATACCGAGGCTGACGCCCCAATGCTCACGCTTGCCGACGTCCACGCTTACCGCGAACTTTACTGGCAGGACAGGGTGCCTTATCCGCAGATTTCGCCACTCGACGCACCTCACTTCAGCGGACTACCGGCGACATTAGCCGTTGGCGTTGAACATGATCCTCTGCGTGACGATGCCCGCGTCTATATCGAACGCATTCGCGCGGCGGGTGGGGACGGCTATTTTTGGCTCGGGGAAGGACTGGTACATGGATGTCTGCGGGCACTTGATAAGAGCCCGGGCGTGAAGCTGCTGTATCGCGAGGTCTGTGAATTTTTGACGCGTCCACAGGGGTAAGCAGCGGTAAAAATAACTCGGGCAAGCCCCGTGCTGAACCTTGCCTGGTTGATTCCTGAACGGCCATCCAAGCTTTCTCGTTACATGTCGCGACGTTTTTTCATCGACAGAAACTCAACTTAACGTTTGGTTTCACCTGTCATGAAATCGCCCCGCTAGGATGGCGGATAGACAAGAAATGGTTGCTCACCTAGGGCAATTGTTTAAAGCCGTCGTGACTACAGTCGTGAAGCCGGGCCTACCAGAGAACCACTTATAACAATATGGACAGAGCACAACGCACGCTTCTATACATTGGAGGTAAGCCGAACGAATCGCTGCTAAGTTTTCTCAGTGACCCTGCCTGGCTTGTCGTGCCGGCGATGGGGGCCGACGCAGTGGCGAAGCTTGCGCGTGAGCCTATGGCCGGGCTGCTCGATCTGACAGACGGTATCCACGACGGGAGGTTCGCCAGGGTCCAGCAACTCTCACGTTCAGTGCTGGTTGCATGGGTCGCGCTTGTATCGCAAGAGACGCTACGGCGGGCGGCTGTTCGAGACTTTATCGCTACACATTGCTTTGCTTTTGTAACGCTGCCGGCATCGCATGAGCGGATCGTAGATGTGATCGGGCAAGCCATCGATATGGAGGTTCTTCGCTCAGAGGTCGTGCTACCCGATCTTGAGGATGCGTCAGAGGATCCTTTCGGGCACGCTTTAGGGGATGCATTCGGCCACGGCGTGATAGGTTCATCTGAGGCCATGCTGGAACTTTATCGGACCATTGGAAAGGTCTCAGCCAGTGACGCCGCTGTGTTCATTTCGGGCGAGTCGGGAACCGGCAAGGAATTGACCGCGCAGATGATTCACGGGCGATCGGTCCGCCGCGACATGCCTTTCGTGGCGGTGACCTGCGGCGCTGTTGCGCCTGATCTCCTTCATTCGGAATTGTTCGGCTACGAACGCGGAGCGTTCCCAGGTGCCACGCAACGCAAGATAGGGCGAGTCGAGCAGGCGCATGGCGGAACGCTGTTCATCGATGAAATTGGCAACCTGCCGCGTGAGAGTCAGGCCGCGTTGCTGCGTTTTATCCAGGAACGCAAGATCGAGCGCCTGGGCAGTCTTGAGTCCGTTGATGTAGATGTACGGTTGATCACGGCAACGCACAAGGACATGCAAGCTGCCGTCGCGGAAGGCAAGTTTATGGCGGATCTTTTCTTCCGGCTTTGCGTGCTTCAGATTGGGGAGCCGCCGCTTCGCGTGAGAGGAAAAGACATCACGGATCTTGCCGCGCACACGCTTGAACGCTTTAAAAATGAACGCGCGCGCAGGATACATGGGTTTGCTCCGGACGCGATTGCAGCGTTGCATAACTATGGCTGGCCCGGGAATGTTCGAGAACTGATCGATCGTGTCCGCCGCGCAATAGTTTTGTCTGAAGGCAAGTTCATCACCGCTGACGACCTTGAATTGGCGGAGCATGTTTCACTCGCGCCGGACTTGCTTCGCGAAGCGAGGACTTCGGCGGACAGACGGGCAATAGAAGTGGCGCTCTTCGCGCATAAGGGCCGGGTTGTCGATGCCGCTCGCATCCTTGGCATTTCGCGCGTGCATCTGCACCGGTTGATGCAGGAGCTGGGAATATCCACGCGCGCGGCGCTTGATGAAGCGGACGAGTTGAGCGATCCCAGCGACTATGAGTAAAGCTACCAGAGCGTCCTGATGCAGCCGATGACCCTCTCAATGTAATTGATGGAGAATCATATGCGCCTGCTTGATTCATTCGACCACACCGCATGGATCACCTGCGAGCGATGCGGGAACACCTATTCCGGTGGCGGCCAAGGATGCAGCCGATGCGGTAATACGCCGACCATCATGCAGCGTCAGGGGAAATTATCTTCCCCTCCGAATTCGGAGAAGGTTAGTGCGCGCGGCGTATTGCCTCGCACGCGGTCACGGCGCGCAGCACGCATTGCGCTTGCGTGCATGCTTTGTGCGGGTGCGCTGGTCGCTTATACGTTGACTAAACCTTATCTTGCGGGCATTGGCCACACGCCGCAGATCGGAAAAATGCACTCGTCCGCAACGGGGTCGCTGGTCCAAAGCGGGCAGGTGGTGACACAAGGCGCCTCGGTCTTGCCGGCTAAGCCATCCGCGTTAAATGATCAACAGAATGCCGGCGATGAAACCACGCGAGCACAACATCCGGATGTCAATGCGTTTTATAGTGCGCTGCAGGCCGGGAATCTGTCGGCGGCACGCAGGGGTCTTGCGAGGATATCGGTGAGCAGCGAGGGTAGCAGTCAGTTGGAAAAGATGCGTACGGAACTCACCGGCCGAGAACATACTCGCGATGCGTTGCTGCACCACGCGTGGCATTGCCGTGCGCTGGGTGACTGGCAGTGTGTTGCCGACAATGCGACGCAAGCGTACGCGATCGATGCCTCTAGCTGGGAAGCAAGACATCTCGTTGCCATGGCGGCGAAGGAAACCAGCAAGGCTGATAAAGAATAGGACTTGGCGGCTTAGGCTTAAGCGGCAGATCAAGCGCTCAATGCGTCGCGTGTGCGGCTAACTTGCGCTTCGCATGATGTCGGCAAGCGCATCCTTGACCTCGTTGATCAAAGCGGGCCAGCCGCCCTGGTCCTGGCGAAACAGGTACATATCCTTGGGGTACCACGGCGAGTTGTTTCCCGTTCGATGCCAGCGCCAGTCGACTCCTGTTTGCGGCAGCATCAACCAGCATGCAACGCCCAACGCACCGGCCACGTGAGCGATCGCTGTATCGACGCAGATGACAAGATTCAGTTGCGCAACGATGGCCGCGGTATCGCCAAAATCGCGAATCTCCCGTCCCAGGCAAAGGGCGGGTTGCAGCGCCTTGCATTCATCGGCCTGCATTTCAGCATCCCCTACCTGCAGGTTGATGAAGCGAGTTCCACTCACGGACCACAGCGGCGCCAGATCGGAAAAATGGCGTAACGACCGTTGCGCGTCGTTGTCGTGCTCGGCGTTGCCTTTCCAAACCAACCCAACCCGCAAGCCGTCGACGGGTAAGCGTGCTTGCCACTTCTCCAAACGATTGGTGAATACGCCCACATAGGGAATCCCTGCTGGAATCGACGCGACTGTTGTCCCCATGCGTAAGGGCAGGCTCATTAACGAAGCCCAGTAATCGTGTCCTTGGAGCGCTTGCGGGTCGGTGATCAGCGCGTCGATACCTTCTACTGTACGCAGAAGCGGCGCGAGTTGGGGTTGGCAGATCATCGATATCTTTGCCGCACCTTGCGCCTTGAGCCGCGACACGTAACGGACGAACTGTATGGTGTCGCCGTAGCCTTGCTCCGGCAAGAGCAACAGGGTTTTGCCGCTCAGGTCCTCACCGTTCCATTGAGGGAAGGGCAACTGCCGGTGTTCTTCAAACGCTTCCGATCGCGCTTCGTAATATTGCCAGCCTTCCGTATATTGGCCGGCGGAGAGAAGAAGCATCCCCAGGTTGAAACGGGCTTCGGCAAAGTCCGGCTTCAGTTCGAGCGCACGACGATATTCAGTTTCCGCTTGTTCATGCCGATGAAGTTTTTCGAGCGTCCCTGCGCGGTTATTCCTGATTTCTGCAGAATCTGGCATCTGTTCGAGCGCGCGGCAATAGTGCGTTTCGGCTTCATTGAACTGCCCGCATTGCCGCAATAGATTCGCCAGGTTGTTGTGCGCCAGACCATTGCGATCATCCCGTTCAAGCACGCAACGATAAGCGCGTTCTGCTGCTGTCATGTCCCCCTGTTGCCAAGCATGCCATGCTGATTCCATGAGCGGATGGTCCGTGTGTTCACGGTCGGAGAATGTTTTCCGGTTCATAAGGCGGTCTTGTTTGCGGCAGACGTTGGCAAGCGTTATTGCTCTTGTATCAGGCGTTCCTTACAAAACGCTGACCTTGCGAAGGGGATTTAAAAATATCCAAAAAATATTTGATCACGATGGGAATAGCGGAAGGGATACGTGTGTTTGTCCCATTGCAAACTACACACTTTCCAGGAATTAAAAATGAAGACCCGTCGTGCTACGTTACTTTTGTCGATCCTTGCCAGCGCGTTCATTTCAGCTGGTGTCATGGCTCAAGAGACTCAACCTGCTAAAGGCCCTGTCAAGAACATCGTGCTGGTTCACGGTGCGTTTGTGGGTAGTTCGGGTTGGAGACCGGTCTACGATATCCTGACCAAGGACGGTTATAACGTCACCTTGGTCCAGGAACCGTTGACGTCGTTTGCGGAAGACGTGACTGCCACGAAACGCATTCTTGACCGTCAGGACGGCCCGGCTATTTTGGTTGGCCATAGCTATGGCGGCGCGATCATTACATCGGCTGGAAATGACTCCCATGTAGCGGGTCTGGTCTACATTGCTGCTCATGCGTTGGACACGGATGAAACCGAGGTTGGCAACGGCAAGAAGTTTCCGAATTCGGCCCACCCGCTTGTGAAAACACCGGATGGTTTCCTGTTCCTCGATCCGGCCAACTACCCTGGCGATTTCGCTGCGGACCTGCCGCTGAAGCAGGCTCAGTTTGAAGCCCGCGCACAGATGCCGACATCGGCCGCGGTTTTCTCGGCCCCTATGACCGATCCCGCATGGAAGGTCAAACCTAGCTGGTATATGGTCGCGAAGTCGGACAAGATCATCAATCCTGACCTGGAACGGATGTACGCGGCCCGCGCGCACAGCCATACCGTTGAGATAGCCGGCGCGAGTCACTCAGTGTATGAATCGCATCCGAAAGAAGTGGCCGCTTTGATTGAACAAGCAGCCGAGCATGCGCAGGACTAAGCTGCATTTTAAATAAAGGGTGGTGCAGGGGCATGGATCGGTGAACTGTTCATTTCCATATACATAGGAATGCTGATAGTGTGATGAGGTCGAATTCGTCCACGATCCAGTCCCTGCAAGCCTTTGCTATTTCACCACGCCCCGCCGTGCTATGTATTGGCTTCTTGTTCCAGCCACGAGCGGAAGGCAACAACAAGTTCGTCCGTTTCCTTGGCCTCCGGCACATAAGTACAGTAACTGCGGGCAGGAAGACGTGGACTGGCGAATGGTGCGACAAGCCGCCCGGATGCCAGGTCATTCGCTATCAGGGCGGTCGGTCCCATCGCGACCCCTAAGCCGTCGAGCGCGGCTTGGAGCGTGAGATAAAAATGATCGAGCGTCAGCGTGGTGGCGGGCTTGAGATCGGCTACCTTCGCTTTGGCGAGCCAGTCGCTCCATAACCTTGGGAGGCTTGATGTATGCAGGAGCGTGTGATGGATCAGGTCGCGCGTTGTCTTGAGTGGCAGTTGATTGAGCAGCGCGGGACTGCAGACCGGTATGCGTTCCTCTGACAAGAACGGGCGCATTGAATAGCCGTAGAACGAGTCGGGGCCGCCACGAATGATGATGTCGTAGGTGTCTTGCAGTGCTTCTACCGGCTCATTGGACGTCTCCAGACTCACCTCAACGCCGGGATGCAGCCGTTGAAAGCCTGCGAGTCTTGGGACGAGCCAGCGCAGTGCGAACGTGGCGGGTCCATTCACCCTCAGGACTCGTGGCGATACGCTGCCCACGTAACCATACCTGGAGGTTGCGGAGGCGACCTGTTCGAACGCCGGTCCGATTTCAGCGAGATACGCGCGGGCTGCTGGTGTGAGGACGACGCGCCGATTGTGGCGCTCGAACAAGGGTGCGCCCAACCATTCCTCTAGCAGACGGATATGTTGGCTCACAGCGCCGTGAGTGACGTGTAATTCGGCTGCGGCTGCCTTGAAGCTGCCTAAGCGGGCAGCGGCTTCAAAGGCGCGAAGTGCGTTAAGCGGGGGTAGAAGATGCTGCATTCAGGTCAGTTTTGCTAGTGGAAAATACAAGATTTAGTGTTCCAATGCCCAGAATCACAAGAGATATAGTCGCCCGAAAAGCATTCTTAAGCAATGGCTTTGCTAAAGAGGTCCCGCGTCCGTGCAAATTCGGAGGAAGGTTGTTCGCGGATAGCGCGGGGTGTCCCATGGGCAGGTTCAATCACTGGTGGCGAAGCGTGTGGGTATCCGTGTTCGGAGAAAGTGGGGTTCACACATCCTA
>NZ_CAXUPU020000058.1:0-29969 GCF_964252755.1 Caballeronia sp. LjRoot29
ATGGAAGCAGCATCGATGCGATCTTTGGGTGTTTTTATTCAATACGCCCATTTGCTGATTGCGTACCTTCGGGATGTCGTTCACTTCCGACTTCCGAAAGCCATATGAATCAGCTCCTGTCGATGTCCGCGTTTGCGCTTGTCTGTTCAATTACCCCGGGTCCGGTCAACATTGTTGCGCTCAGCACCGGAGTGCGCCGCGGACCCGGTGCCGCGATGAAGCATGTGACCAGCGCGACCGTTGGTTTCACACTGCTGCTCTTGCTGGTCGGCCTTGGTGTGCACCGGATCCTTGCGCGCTGGCCGCAACTGACGCATGTCATTCAGTGGGCCGGCGTCGCGTTCTTGTTATACATGGCTTGGCAGCTCGCCCGCGACGACGGTACGCTCACCACCGACCGAAGCGATGACAGACCATCGCTCGCTTCAGGAGCGGTGATGCAATGGCTCAACCCGAAAGCATGGCTCGCGTCCATAGCCGGTGTGGGCGCGTACGCAGCGAACGGCGATAGCCTCCTGGTGTGGCGTTTTACGGCGCTATATTTCGTGATTTGCTATGCGTCGCTTTCTTGCTGGGCGATGGCCGGAACGCTGCTGCGCCAGCATTTGCACGAGCCGTCGCGCGTGCGGCTTTTCAATCGCTCCATGGCATTGATGCTCGGCGTCAGCGCGATCTACCTGCTAAAAGATTAGCGGCTAGCTAACAACTTCCTGAATCAACCGCGATACTGGCCCGGTGTGGCCGCGACCGCTTGCCGGAATGCACGATGCAGATGCGCCTGGTCGGCGAAACCGGCATCGGCTGCGACTTCGGCGATCGGACGGCCGCGCTTCAACTGGACGCGACTAAATTCGATGCGGCAATTGATCAGGTACGCGTGCGGGGTCATGCCATAGCGTGCCTTGAACGCGCGAATCAAATATGACGCCGACAATTGCGCTGCCGCGCAAATCTCGTCGAGCGACAACGAACGCGTGCGGTGCTCACGAATGTATTCCGCTGCTCGCGCGAGCTTGTCGTTCGTATCTCGTGGCTGCGTGGGCGCGCGATTCAGCCAACGGTGTGCATCGTCGAAAAACTCGATAACGGAGCTGTGCTTTTGCAACGTCTCGGCGTGCTCGTCAGTGAGCGTTGTATAGAGCCGGTTAAGGCCGGCATAGAGCTCGGGCTGCCAGCTGGCTGTTGTCGAGAAAGCCCGGAAGCCATGCCCTTCGCTAAACCCGAGCTCGTGCTGGAGCGAAGTTAACCATTCAGTGTCGATATGCAACATCCGATAAGACCACGGCTCGTCGTCGAGCGGATTGCAGGCGTGCACTTCTTGCGGATTCATCAGCACGACGGCGCCCCGTCCCACTCGCTGACGCACAGAGCCGTTCTCATAGATGCTCTCGCCGCCCGTCACCGCGCCGATCGAGAACGTCTCGTGAGCGTGCCGCGCGTAGCAGATCTCGCGGCCGTCATCGATCGCTCTGGCTTCGATGAACGGTAGCGCGGCATCTCGCCAGAAACGTGGAGCCGATGTGCGAATACGGGGTAACGCCACGGTGGGTTCCTTTAATCTTCAATGAGCCTCTTCACTACTCGGCAGTTTTCCCCGTTGTACAAACGGACGATGTAATCATATCGACTCAACCCGAATCCGACGAGAACGGAACGGACCTCGCTTGACCAACGCAATGGCCAATCAACTTTTCGCCGATAACAGCTCGACGCGCTTGCGCTGCAGGAACCGGCGCACGGCCGGCTCGCGCTCGAGTCCGATCGCGAGATCGTACGCGCCGAGCGCTTCGTCTGTCGCGCCCGCACGCGCGAGCAGATCGGCACGCGCAGCCCAGTACGGCTGGTAGTCGGCCAGCCGCGGATCGTCCACATACGGCGCGAGCGCGTCGAGCGCCGCCTGCGGGCCGTCCCGTTCCGCCTGCGCGAGCGCGCGGTTCACCGCGACTACCGGCGACGCTGCAATCGCGAGCAGCGCATCGTAGAGTTGCACGATTTCGTCCCAGTTCGGGCGATGCGTCTGGCAGCGGTGGACATGCGCGGACTGCAGCGCGGCCTCGAGCTGAAAACGACCGATTGCGTTGAATGCGCTCGCGCGCCGCAGCAGTGCGTTGGCTGCGTCGATCATCGGCATGTTCCATGTCGCCGGATCCTGAGCCGACAGCGGCACGTAGTCGCCGGCCGCATCGCGTCGCGCATCGCGCCGCGCCTGCGCATACAGCATGAGCGCGAGCAGACCCAGCGCCTCTGGCTCATCGGGCAGCAGCTCGACGAGCAAGTGCGCAAGAAACAGCGCCTCGCCGACGAGATCGCGTCGCTCGGTATCGCCGCCGACCGGATCGGTCCACCCTTCCGCATACGCCGCATAGACCGCTTCCAGCACGGCAGCGAGCCGGCCGGGCAACTCCTCGCGCTCGGGTACGCTGAACGGAATGCCCGCTTCGCGGATCTTGTTCTTCGCGCGCGCAAGGCGCTTGCTCATCGCAGCGGGCGACATCAGGAACGCGGATGCAATCGTCTTCGCTTCCAGCCCCAGCACCACCTGCAGCATCAACGGCGTGCGAATCGCGGCCTCGAGCGCAGGGTGCGTGCACGCAAACAGGAGCGCCAGCCGCCGGTCGGGCAACACGCCTGCTTCACGCTCGTCGATCTCGTCGGAGAGGATCGCGAGCTGGTTCGCCACTCCGTCGCCGATATGTCGATGGCGCGCGCCATCGATCGCCCGGCGGCGCGCAACCGTCATCAGCCACGCTTCGGGATTCGCGGGGCAGCCGCGCTCCGGCCAGTCCGCGAGCGCAGCCGCAAACGCGTCGGCGAGCGCGTCCTCGGCCGCGGCGACGTCGCGCGTGCGCATTGCCAGTAGCGCCACGAGCTTGCCGTAACTGCGGCGAGCGACCGCTTCAGCAATCGAACGCGCGGCGCCGTCAGTGTCACGGCCGCCGCCGGACGCACTCATGCAGCAGAGGGCGCGTCGTAGGGTGCAGTCCAGAGCGGGCGCACTTCCATGAGGCCGTGCGCCGCGCCGGGACAACGCGACGCCCACGCGATCGCCGAGTCCAGGTTGGGCACGTCGATCAGGTAGTAGCCGGCGAGCTGCTCCTTTGAATCGGAATAAGGTCCGTCGAGCACCTGCGGCTTGCCGTCGACGAGCCGCACCGTGGTGGCCGTGTTCGTGTTCTGCAGCCGGTTGGCGCCCACCAGCACGTCCGCTTTTTTCAACGATTCGGTGTATGCCTGATAGGCGGCAACTCCCTGCTGCCGCTCGCTGTCGGTCATCTGGTTCCAGCCGTTTTCTTCCGAATAGATCATCAATAGATATTGCATATGAGCCTCCGTCATGGGGTTAAGGCGGCTGAATAACATTGGGCCACCATCACAATGACGCTCGGGCCGCATGCTGATGGACACGGGCGTCGAAAAAATCGCGGACGGCGTACTCGCCTTGATTGTTCGCTTCCGTCCAGGACTTAATACAGCTCGGTCTTCAGGCGTCCGGCCAATGCGCGATCGTAGGCGTTGCTGTCGAAACTGGCGTCGCTGACGGTCTTCAGCATGTCGCCGGCCGAAGGCAGGCTGGCCCGGTCGACGTGCTTCTCGCCGTTCCACAAGTCCGACCTCACTACCGCCTTCGAACAGTGGAAATACACGGACTCCACATGCACGAGGATGACAGTGCGCGGCGGTTTACCGTTGACGTTGAATGAGGCGAGCAGTTCGCTGTCATCGGCGATCGATGCACGGCCGTTCACGCGCATCATTTCCCCCACGCCCGGCACGAGAAAGAGCAAGGCCACGCGCGGGTCGTGTACGAGATTCCTGAGGGTATCGATACGGTTATTGCCCGGGCGGTCGGGAATGGCCAGCGTATGAGGATCGAGGATCCGGACGAAGCCCGTTGCATCGCCCTTGGGCGAACAGTCGAGGCCGTCCTCTCCCGCCGACGCCAGCATCACGAACGGCGACGCCAGGATGAACGCCGCGTAGTCCTCGCTGATGAACGAAATTTCCTTGCGTACCGACCGCTCGTTCGGCTTGCCGTAGATACCTTCCAGTTGCTCGACGCTCGTCAACATGCTTCGCTCCTTCATGACCGTGATTCAGCCAATACATTAGCAGGACCGGCGGAACGTAACGTGACTAGTGCTGCGTGACAGGATCAAGGCCCGTTTGCGTCACGACCGGCGCCGCGTCCGGCGAGGCGAGATACTCAAGCAGCGCTTTCGCTTCCGCCGGATGTTGCGCGCCGGCTGGAATGCCGGCCGCAAAGCGCGTGATCGATTGCACGGACGCGGGGATCTTGCCGACGAAGGTTGCGCCCGGCACGGGCAGCAACTCGCTCACTTGCTGGAAGCCGAGTTCGTAGTCGCCGTTGGCCACGACCGACGCCACGGGAATCTTCGGCACCATCGTAGCCTTCGGCCGGATCTGGTCTTCTATGCCAAGGCGCTTGAACAACTCGTTCTGTATGTACACGCCGCTTGCGCTATCGGAATACGCGATCGACTTCGCGCGCAGCAGCGTCTCCTTCAACGCCGCCACCGTGCCGATATCCGGCTTCGGCGCACCGGCGCGCACGACCATGCCGATGGCCGAATCGGCGAGTTCCACGCGCGAACCCGGAATCACCTTGCCCTGTTTGATGAGGTCGTCGAGCGCGTAGCCGACCATGATGACCACGTCCGCGGGTTCGCCCCGCGCCAACCGGTTCGGGATCGCTTCGGGGGCTTTACCCATGGACGGGCCGAGCGCGGTGTCGAGGGTGTTGCCGCTTGTCGCCGCAAATTTCGGCCCGAGGATTTTGTAGGCCGCCGTGAAGCCGCCGGAACTCATGACGTGCAATTCGGCGGCTTGAACAGCGGTTGCAGCGCCCGCGACTGCAGCGCCGCCGATGAACGCGAACGCGGAAAGCTTCAGCAAGAACGATTTCATGGATGACCGCAAAAAGTGGATGAACCGATAACGTTTGTGCCGACAAAGTTTAAACGCATCAGCGATGTCATTCGTTAGGGAACACCCGTGTTATTTGGTGTGGAAAGATGCCCAAACCGATTGCGACCTGGCCTGACGATTAACTTACCGTGAAAGCAAACGTTTTACTTTCCACACCGCTGGACATGCATGCCGCGGCTGTCAGCTTGAACTGTTAAATACTGAAAATTGCGTCTGATAGCGCGATGATCGGCGGTAGAGTGTGTCATCGAAAGACATTTTTGGTTTGTCCTTCGATAAATAATATCAGTGGGAAAAAACATGCCTGGCGTCCCGCGCCAAGGGATGAGAGCCCACGAAGGCGAACGAGTTTATTTAGCGCCGCGAGGTGGCTTAGAAGCGCGTTCGCCGGACACAAGACGTCAGCGTTCGGGGATATCAAGTGAATACCAAAATGCTAAACCAGGGAAATCGTGCGTCGATAATAATCGATGCGGAGATAGTCCATATTGAAGCAATCATGTCTCGTTGTCTTGCGATGGGAGCCAATGGCGCGATTTTCCACGCGAACTATTGGCGCAATCGGTTATTGACGTTGCGGGATTCCGGCCTGAGCCATACGCAGGATGTCGCGGTGCAATCGCTTCTAAGCGATCTCGTGGCGTGTCACTAGACCGGGGTGCTTTGAATGTTGAATAAATCCAGCCGCGGCCCGATTGCGTGGAAGTCGAAATCCGGCCGCAGCAGCGGGTAGACAGTTTGCGTTATGTGACGCTCGATCTCACGTCGGATTCGCATGCTCGTGCGGCAATCGAGGCTTATGCCGATTCGTGCGCCATCGAGTTTCCGTGGCTGGCGGATATTCTGCGTGCACGGCTGGAAAAGTTAAACCGTTCGGTAGACCGCACTCAGAATCGATTCAAGGGAATTCAAGCAGGACTTGATGCAGGACTTCAGGAAGACGACGCCGCTCTAATGCCACTGACATACTGTGAACAGACGGCGCGGCGACTGATTGCTTTTGCGTGCATGTGTGCGCGGGCTCGTGAGGATTACTCGGATGCGGCATGGGATCATGTCATGAAAAGCTTTGACCGGATGCTGATTCAAATGCGCTGATTTCGCATAAAAAAGTATAATAAAAAGCCAAAATAATCTGCATCGGCATTCGGCGTCCAGGCGAAATAAATGACAAGGCCGTCTTGACTATTTAACGGGATATCAGGCAATGCGGATTTGCGTGCTGGATGACGACCTGAGCCAGACGGCCTTCGTGGCTCAGACATTGTCTGCGGCCGGGCATGTTTGCCAGGTTTTTACCGAGGGCAAGAGCCTGATCCATGAGCTGAGGCGTCAGCCGTACGATCTGCTTCTGCTCGACTGGAACATGCCGGAAATGACGGGCGACGTCGTGCTGAAATGGGTCAGGCAAAATCTCACCACGAACCTGCCGGTCCTCTTCCTGACGAGCCGCAGCCTTGAAAGCGACATCGTCCAGATGCTGAACGCCGGCGCCGACGACTACATCCTCAAGCCGGTGTCGCGGCCTGTGCTGCTCGCCCGGGTGGAAGCGTTGCTGCGGCGGATCTACATGCACCAGAACGAAGTGACCGAGGAAACCTACGGCATCTATCGATTCGATCTGACGACCCAGACCGCGCTCGTCAGCGAAGTCGCGGCCGCGTTGACGCAGAAGGAATTCGAGCTCGCGCTGCTGCTGTTTCGCAACCTGTCGCGGCCGCTGTCACGTTCCCATATTCGTGAAGCGGTGTGGCGGCAGGACGTGGATATCCCGTCGCGCACAATCGATACCCACGTCTCGCAGATCCGTTCCAAGCTGGTGTTGCGGCCGCAAAACGGGTACCGCATAACGCCCATCTATAGCTACGGCTACCGGTTGGAGAAAGTGGGGAACGAGGCGGGGAATGAAGTGGGGAATGAGTCGCCGTGAACGGGATTGATAAAAACGAGCAGGTGAATCAACGTTCGCGCCCGGGATTGGCTGTCATCGTCATCGCCATTGCCTGCGCGATCCAGCCGGTCTATGCCAAACACCTGCCGCAGCAGGACATGACGTCCTATGTGGTGCGCGCGGACGATTCGCTCTACACGTTCGCGGACCGCTATATGCAGAGTCCCGCCGACTGGCGGCTGTTGCGCGACATCAATCACG
Source organism: Caballeronia sp. LjRoot29 (assembly GCF_964252755.1). Taxonomy (NCBI): domain Bacteria; kingdom Pseudomonadati; phylum Pseudomonadota; class Betaproteobacteria; order Burkholderiales; family Burkholderiaceae; genus Caballeronia; species Caballeronia sp. LjRoot29. The sequence continues at coordinate 7,100 of NZ_CAXUPU020000058.1, forward strand.
TGGCGAATCCGCGTCATCTGCAGATCAACGCCCGTCTTTCCATCCCCACCTCGCGCCTCAGGCAGACGTTGTTGACCGCCAAGGTTGTGGCGGTGCGCGGAAGTGTCGAGAAGCTCGGCACGGCGGGCGCGCCCCCGCTGCCGGTGAGCGCGGGGACATTGCTGATGGAGGGCGATCAAATCAGCACTGGCCGTGACGCGTTCGTCTCCATGTTGCTGTCCGACGGCTCGCATGTCGTGTTGCCATCGAGCAGCCGGATCAAGATTGGACGCTTGCGGACCACGCTGCTGACCGGCGCGGTTGATCGACAGTTCGACCTGAGGCAAGGCGAGGTCACGACCGATGTCACGCCGTTCAAGAGCCCACGCGATTCGTTCCGGGTCATCACGCCGTCGGTGGTGGCCGGCGTGCGCGGTACGCGTTTCCGGGTGAACTATCGGACGGCGCAGGACGCGACGACCGTTGAAGTGCTGGCGGGCAAGATTGGCGTGGATGGTTCCAAAGCGGACAACGTGCCGCCCGATAATACGTCCGCGCCGCAGCCAATCAAGGGTGGCGCGCAGACGCTGGTGCTGGCCGGCTACGGCAACCTGACGCGCACGGGCGACGCCGCCGGCGCGTCGGTGCGCTTGCTTGACCCGGCGGAGATGGTTGATCCGGGCAAGGTGCAGAGCGCGCCGCAAGTGACCTTCGACATAACGCCTGTCGACGGCGCCGGGGCATACCGCACGGAGATCGCAACCGATGCTGGCTTCCTCGACCTGCTTCGCGACCAGCGCACGACCGGCCCGCAAGCGGCGTTCGACAATATCCCCGATGGCAACTATTTCGTGCGTGTCTCGGCCACCGACGCGCACGGTATCGACGGCTTGCCGCAAGTGTTCACGTTCACCCGCCGACTTGACACCACCAACGCGGCGGCTACGCCTATCGACGGGAATGGCTACCTGTTCCGCTGGCATGTCGATGGTGCGGCGACGGGCGCGCGGTATCGGTTCATCCTGTCGGATCATGCGGACCTGAGCGCGCCGCTTATCGACCTGCTCGATGTGTCGGGCGGCGAGATGTCGGTGGCGCATCTGGCGCCAGGAAAGTACTACTGGACGATTGTTGTCGATACCTTCGAGAACGGCCTGCTCCTGTCGATCCCCAGCGAAATCCGGTCGTTCACTCAAACGCGGTAGGCGCAACCCATGCCATGGCGCTTTCCCTTCCACAGCCGGCGCTGGCCGGGGCCGTCGATCGGCAAGCGGTTTTTCCTGGAATGGATGCTGATCGGCGTGGTGGGCGTGGCCGCAGTGCTTCTTGGCGTGGCGAGCCCGCTGACGGAACGCGCCAGTTTCCTGTTCTACGATCAGTTGTTGCTGCACGCGTCGACCCGTCCGTCGAGCGGCATCGTGATTGTCGCGATCGACGACGAAAGCATTGCCGAGCTCGGGCGCTGGCCGTGGTCGCGCGAAACGCACGCGGCGTTGCTCACGCAACTGGCGAAGGCCAAGCCGGCGAGCGTCGCGTACGACGTGCTGTTCACCGAGCCGTCTCCCGGCGACGCTGCCTTCGCCGACGCGATGAAACATGTGCCGACCTATTTGCCGCTGCTCGTCGACCGGCTGCCCGTCAACCAGAACGAGCCCGCCGTGGTCGAGCCCGTCCCGGTGCTGCGCGAAGCGGCGGCGGGCGTGGGTCATATCGACCTGGAAGTGAATCACGACGGCATTGTGCGCAGCGTCTCGCTGTTCGAAGGCAGTGGCAAGGACTGGTGGCCGAGCATCACGGTGCCGGTCTATCAGGCGATGCGGGGGAACGAAGCAACGTTGCCCGGCATCGAAACAGCGGCTGCGGATGCAGCATTCGCAGCGTCGGGACCGGCAGGCGCGGGCGACCTGAAGCGCGCGCATCGGATGATGATCCCGTTCTCACGTACGTCGCTGGATTATCCGCGCGTGTCGTTTGCGGCCGCGATGCAAGGCGCGGTGCCGCCTGAATTCTTCGCGGGCAAGATCGTGCTGGTCGGCGCAACGGCGGCCGGGCTGCGTGACCGCTTTGCCACGCCGATCTCAGGCGAAGTGGGCGAACTGCCCGGAGTCGATATCTACGCGACCATCCTCGATGCATTGTTCGACGGCCGCGCCATTGAACCGATCAGCGACAGGACTGCGGGCTGGGCGAGCCTCCTGCCGGTCGGCATCCTGCTCGCGGCGCTGCTGGTGGTGTCGCCGCTGCAGTCACTCATGCTCACGATCGCACTGGGCGGCGCCTGCCTGATTGCGAGCGCTTGCCTGGTGTATTTGCGCTCGCGCTGGCTCTCGCCGGTGCCGGCGCTCGGCGGCCTCGCGCTGATCTATTTGCTGTGGAGCTGGCGGCGTCTTGAGGTGGCCATGTCGTATCTCGGACAGGAACTGCGTCTGCTTGCCGCCGAGCCGAATCTGCTGCCGGGTTCCGAACAGAAACCGCACGGCGCGGCGGGTGATGTACTCGAGCGCCTGATCGCGCTCACGCGCCAGGCCGTGCAACGCCAGCGCAATATGCGGCAGTTCATCTGGGACAGCTTGAACAGCTTGCCCGAGCCGATCATGGTCTGCGATCGCAATGGCCGCATCCTGATGGTCAACGATCCCGCGCGGCTGCATTTTGGTCCCGTGCGTTTCAACGACATGTCGGTCATGCAGCTCTTCGGCGAGTTCCACTTTGTGCGTCTCGTCGATGAAGACAGCAGCGGGGCATTGCCAAGCGGCATGCAATGGCCCGCGATGCTCGACCCGCGCGACGAACGGCACACAGCCGTGATGATGCACGGCATTGAAGTGCGCGATCGCCACGGCCGCGATCACATGTTGCGCTATGCGCCCTGCACGACCAGCGCGGGCGAATCGCTTGGCTGGATTGCGAGCTGGGTCGATATCACCGCGCTGCACGCGTCCGAGCGCCAGCGCGACGACATGCTGCATCTGCTGTCGCACGACATGCGCTCACCGCAGGCGTCGATACTCGCGTTGCTCGATACCGAGCGGCCGCACATCGACTCAAAACCGGCAATGGACTTGATGAAGCGAGTGGAACGCTATGCGCGCCGCTCACTTGCGCTAGCCGATGATTTTTTGCAGCTCGCCCGGGCGGAATCGCAGCACTACAGTCTTGAACTGCTGAACTTGCATGAGCTCGCGATCGACGCCAGCGACGAGATCTGGCCGCTCGCGAACGCGAAGGACATCGAGGTCCGTTGCGAGAGTGAAGGTCAGGCTTTTTGGGTGTTGGCAGACAGGTCGCTGATGACGCGCGCGCTCATCAACTTGCTCAGCAACGCGGTGAAATACAGCCCGCCGGGCACGCGCGTGGACTGCATTGTCACGGAGATGCCGGGCGCGATCGTGTGCGTGGTGCGCGATGCGGGCTACGGTATCGCGCTTGAGCAGCAGGCACATTTATTCGAACGCTTCCGGCGCTTTCATCTCGATGGCCAGCCGCCAAGCGATGGAACCGGGCTGGGGATGGCATTCGTGAAGACGGTGGTCAGCCGGCACGCCGGGGAGATAGCCATCCAGAGTGCGCCGGACCAGGGAACGACGGTGACGATCACCTTGCGCTCGCAAACTATCGAGCCGCGCGAAGCGAACGGTGAACAACCCGCCGCGCAGGAGCAATCTCAGAAGCAATGAACGTTTTTTGGGGAACGAAGTGAACATACGATCGATGGCAAGCGCCATTTTCTTTCTCGCGATATTGAGCGGTTGCGCGAGCGAACCGCCGGTGAGGATCAGCGCCTACAGTGCGAATGGCGGCGATTTCGCGACGTCGGGCGCGAAGACTTATGCGTTGCAGGCTTCGAGCGTCGAGCCTCAGAGCGACGCTACAACCGCTGTGGCCACCGATACGACTACCGCTCGCTGGCTTGACGAAGCGCTGGCCGCGAAGGGCTTGCATCACGTGCCTGCGAACAGCGCGGACTACCTCGTCAAGCTCGGTTATGCAACGCGTCCGCAAGCCGTGCGCGTGCGCGCCGAATGCGCTGGCGCACCGGAAAGCGCATGCGACGACGTCGCGCCGCAGAAGGAGTGGTTTGGACGCAAACACTACATTCATGCGCTGACTATTCAGTTTGTGGACCGGACGAGCGGGGCGTTGACCTATCAGGTGAGTGCGACGCATACGGATCGCGACCCGGCCGGCAGCGCAGCGCTGCACGCCCTCATGAGTTGTGCGTTCGCGGACTTTCCCATGCACAATGCCGAGCGGCGCGAGGTCGCGCATTGTGATTAGTGGCTGGCGGAAGATGCGCATGCGGGAAATTGGCGCGCGGAGATTGGCGTATTCTTGCGCCTGAACGAAGCGACGACAGAGCGACGACGCAATGGCCAGCATTGCAGACGACCACGCGAAGCCGCTGAAGACGTTCAGTCCACACGAGCCCGAAGGACTCGCCACGCCAGGGAACCCGCAGTGAAGTTTGCCGATTTTTGCCGTTGCACCGTAGTCACGTTAACTTGCGTCTTGATGACGAACGCGTTCGCCGACGAACAGAGCGCTACCCCCGATACCAGCGCCGCTGATCCTTGGAAAGTCTCGGTCGGCCCCGCGTTGATGGTGGCGCCGAAATACCCGGGTTCCCGTGCGTTTCAGGTGCTGCCGCTGCCATCGCTCGATATTTCCTACGATGACCGGATCTTCTCCCAAGGTCTCGACGTACTCGGCATCAACCTCCTGAAAGGTCCGGCGTATCACTTCGGCACGTCAATCAGCTTCGATTTTCAATCGCGTAATGAATCCGATGACCCGCGTCTTCATGGCCTGGGTAATGTGCATTACGGACCCAAGCTGAGAGTGTTTGCCGATTATTCTCTGTCGCTATTGACGGGCTCGGTCGCGGCTTATCAGGACATCGCGGGGACCGGGCAAGGGTTGCTGGTCAGCGGGGATCTGGTGGCGAATATGCCGCTGACGTCGAAGCTGTTGGTGTCGGTTGGGCCGGGGGTTACGTGGGCGAATGCCGTTTATAACCGTTCGCTTTTCGGCGTCTCCGCCAGTCAAAGCGCGGCTTCCGGTTTGCCGGCCTATGACACGAGTTCAGGCATCCGGGACGTTCACCTCAACACCTACGTCAGCTACGATTTCTCGAAGAAATGGGTAGGATCGGTGTCGCTCACGGCCGGACGGTTGGAGCACAACGCAGGGCATAGCCCGATCACCGAGCAAAGAACTGAATTGAATTTTCTCGCCGCGGTGAATTATCGGTTCAGGTGAGCTGGGGACTGGCGGTTGTTGTGATTCTGTTCGGAAGTCGCGCCACGCTTCGCCATCGGTGCTATCGGGCAAGATACGAAGCTGGCCCATCGATATCGGAATGAATCGGACAAGCAAACCGGGATCATCCTGTCGGTTACGCCGCCGAATCCTTAAGCGCGGCGTTGACTCTGAATCATTTCTTGAGAGTTGATCCAACGACACCCCGTTTTTGCAACGATAACTGCATCGAGCAACGTGGCAGCAATCACATCGGCTTGATTGACATGGAATTTCTTCGGCAGGACCGGCGCTAAAAGTCGAAGCAGTGTCAGTGCGGCTCCTTCTGCAGCCCTTGCTTCATTCCGCTCGCCGCCAATGAGGCTGGGTCTGCAGATCGCAAGCGACCGGAACCCGATTTCCTGGATGTCCCTCTCAACCTCTCCTTTGGTCCTGTAGTAAAAGCTCATGGAACCTGGAGATGCACCCATCGCAGTCACAATTGCATACGTTTCTACGCCGGCGAGATGTGCGGCTTTCCCCAATGCGATGGGTAGTGCGTAGTCGACGTAACGAAACGCTTCTTTCGAGCCTGCTTTTGCCTGAGTCGTTCCCAATGCGCATATGACCGCGTCCGGCTTGTACGACATCAGAAGCGGAACAAGTTCCTCCAGGCGTGGCCCAACTGGATTCACCAGTCTGTCACGCGGCGCCAGCGGTCTCCGTGTTGGTGCAATCACGTCCGAAAAGGCGCCGTTGGAGAGTGCTAGCCTCAATGTTCTGCTTCCCACCAAGCCTGTGGCACCGAGCAGTAGTAGTTTCATCTTCACGTTCTCTCATCCTGTCGTTCGAACCAACATGTACTCGCGATAAACCGTGTCGAATACGTAGAGACCTACGGCCTATTGTTTGATTCCCTCGAAATTGATCGTCACGTGAACACCGTCGCCAACATAGGGGACATAGGCCTTCATGCCGAAATCGTAACGCTTGATCGTTGTTGTTGCCGTAAAACCTACTTTATAAACGTTGGTACCGATCGTATCCTGTGCCATTCGATTGAACCTCGTCTTGAGCACCAAACGCTTAGTGATCCCAAGCAAGGCAAAGTCACCTTGGATGTCTGCCGTCCTGGTGCCCGTCTTTTTGATGTGTGTGCTATTGAAGGGGATTTCTATTTGAAGCGATTGCCAATGCCAAAGGTAGTCGGCGAGTTATTGCAGGAAACTCATTCAAGTCTTGCCAACGGCCGATGTTGCTATCGGTAAAGATGAACTTCGCTTCCTGTCGCTCGATCACGGCCGTACTTCTGGCATCAAATTTCGCTGAGACGCCGTTGTCGTCAAACGCCGCTGACTTTCACTCCTTCTCCGCCGCGCGCTCAAGCATCGCGTCGCCGATCCGATCATTGCCGCGTGCCTTGAGCGCTTCCCCCGCGCCTCGGATATCCCGCGCTTCCTTGTTCTGGCCGAGCTTGCTCTTACCCGTGAGCCGGGTGATATCGATTTGCAAACCCACAATCGATTTGAGCATGGTGTCGATGTAATCCCTCGGCGCGTCGCCCATTTTCCACGGTTGGGGCTCAGTTGCCTCGTGCGTGCGGGTCAGACGGGCGACCACGCTCCGCACGTATTTTTCATCGTCGCGAATGGTGATGCGCCCATGGGCGTGAACGACGACGTAATTCCAGGTTGGCACCTGCTTGTGCGCTTCATGCTTGCTCGGATACCACGTGGGCGAAATGTACGCATCGCCAGCACGGAAGATGACCAGAACCTTGTCGCCATCGACGACGTCCTGCCACAACGGATTGCTCCGCGCGACATGCGCATGCAGCACGCCCAGATCGCCTTCGTTCGATGCAAGCTCAAACGGGATGTGATTGGCGTCCAGACCGCTCTTGCCATGGGAAATCAGGCTGCCAAACGGATTTCCTGCGATGAGTGCGTGCATCACGTCTTTGCGAGACTCGTCGAAATGCGCGGGTAGATACATGCGTGGCTCCAATAGGTTTTTGTCGCTCGCCTGTGCGAAGGACGTTTGTCTCGTATGAAGTGTGTGCCTAAACTGGTTTATTCTGTAGAGCCAATTTGAATCATTTTCATTGAACCAGAATCATGGCGCGAACGCCCCTTGTATTAGATGTTCCCGCGCTCGGCGCACTCGAACGAGGTGCGGGAAACCTGTCCGGCCAGTTGGCGCAACTCCTGCGCGAGGCAATACACAGGGGAGAAATCAGGCCCGGCGACGCTTTGCCGTCCACGCGGCTGCTCGCCGCTTCCTTGCAGGTCGCGCGTGGAACAGTGGTCGAAGCCTACGAGCAACTGATCGCCGAGGGTTTCCTCGAGTCGCAACGAGGGGCGGCCACGCGCGTTGCCGAGGCATTATCGGGCGGGGGCGCAGGAAGACAAACAGGCCCAGCGAAGCAGGTTCGCAAACCGCAAACGGCCCGGGGGCAAGCATCGCGGACCAGTTTGCCCGAACCGGCGGCGCGCTTTGCCCAGGTGGCGCGCGAGTTCACGCCATTACCGCCGATGCCATTCGCTATCTCGGTTCCTATCGGCCTGACGGCGCCTGCCGATATCTGGCGTCGGCTAGGTAATCGTGTACGCGCCAAAGGCCCGGGCGCACCCGCTGGTTATGACGATCCGAAAGGCGCGCTGCCGCTGCGCGAAGCGATCGTTGCTTACGCGCGCAAGTCGCGCTCGGTGCACTGCGACGCCGGCCAGGTCATCATCACTAGCGGCACGCAGCAGGGCTTGTATCTCGCGAGTCAGGTACTGCTGGGATCGAAGGATCAGGCGTGGGTGGAGGATCCCGCGTATCGCGGCATCACTGCGACGCTCGAGAATAACGGCCGGGACAGCGTCATGATCCGGGTGCCGGTGGACGATGAAGGCATCGATGTCGACGCAGGCATCCGCCAGGCGCCGCACGCGAAAGTGGCCTTCGTGACGCCCTCGCATCAATATCCGCTCGGCATGCCGCTGAGCACATCGAGACGCAGCGCGTTACTGGCGTGGGCGCGCACCAACGACGCCTGGGTGGTCGAAGACGACTACGACAGCGAGTTCCGGTACGAGGGTTATCCGTTTCCGTCGCTGCATAGCTCGGAACCGGACCGGGTGGTCTACCTGGGTACGTTCAGCAAGATCCTGTTTCCATCGCTGCGGCTGGGTTATGTCATCGTGCCGCACGATCTGGCCGATGCGTTTTGTGGCGCGCGCGTCCTGATGGACCGGCACCCGCCGAATGCGGATCAGCACGTGCTCGCGGCGTTCATGGCCGACGGCCACCTCGAGCGGCATATCAGGCGGGTTCGCAATGTGTATGCGAACCATCGGGCACAGCTTATTGCTGCCATCGGCTCGCTGCTGCCGCCAGAAGTCGCGCGGGTGCAGCCCGGCGATCAGGGCATGCATCTGGTGCTGTGGCTTGCGGAAAGCCTGGACGACCGCGAGGTGGCCGCGGCAGCCGCGCGCGCCGGCGTGGCGGTACGGGCGATGTCGCCGATGTTCTCGCCGGGGAACGGCCGCCCCGGACTCGTCCTTGGCTTCGGCGGATTCAGCAGTGAACAGATGAAGGATGCCGCAGAGCGTCTCGCGGCGGTTATCACCGACGCAGCGAAATCAGGTGCGAGACGGAAAGACGCCGGCAGGCCGGCATCCACGCCGGAAGGCCGTTGACCATGCACCCGGATCGGGCGCCGTGTCGAAATTTGAGATGACAGGCACAATACGCGTCGATGCCGCCGAACTGCGCCGTGTTCGACAGTCGAACATGCCGGTACAGGCCAACGGCGCATCACCGAATTCGCCCCTTTGATGCTTTCATGACCTCCACTATCCCCGACCGTTCTGCCCCTCCCGCGCTTACACCGAACTCGCCGCGCTTCCTGCTGTTTGTGATCTGCCTGTTCGCGTCCGCCGGACAGCTCGCGATCGACATCTACGTGCCCGCGCTCCCCGCGATGGCGCGTTATTTCGCGACATCGCCTCAGGCAATCCAGTCGAGCGTTTCCGGCTACATGGCGGCCTACGCGCTCGGCCAGCTCGTCTTTGGCCCCGTTTCCGATGCCTATGGACGCAAGCCCGTGCTGGCTTTCGGCCTCGTCATATTCACGATCGGCTGCCTGCTGTCGCTCGCCTCGCCGAATCTGGAGACGTTCCTCCTCGCCCGCTGTCTGCAGGGCTTCGGCATTGCCGCTACCAACCTGCTCGCGAAGGCGATCATCACCGACTCGTTCTCCGGGCAGACGCTGGTCCATGCGTTCACGTACATGGCAATCGCGTGGGGGCTTGCGCCGATCGTGGCGCCCGTGATCGGCGCCCACTTGCAGACGTGGTTCGGCTGGCAGGCCTGCCTCGTTTTCCTGCTCGTCTATTCGCTCGTGATGTGGGCGGTGATCTGGCGGTATCGTGAAACGCTGCAGCGCCCGGTGCGCCTGGAGCCGCGTACGCTGATCGCCAATGCGGGCAAGGTGCTCTCGAGCCCGGTGTTCCAGAGCTGTTTTCTCGCGCAGGGACTGTGCTACAGCATCTTGCTCGTATTCAACATCGTCGGGCCGTTCATGGTGCAGAACACGCTGCACGAGCCGCCGACCTTCTTCGGTTACCTCGCGCTCGGCATCGGAATGATGTATTTCCTGGGCGGCCTGTCGAACCGCATCCACGGCCCGCGTCTGCCGACCGCGGAGCAGCGGCTGTACTTCGGTGCGCGCGTGATGGCGGCCACGTCAATTGCAATGCTGTTGCTGGCGCTGACGGTCGGCCTGCGCGTATGGACGCTCGCGACACCCGTGCTCGTGATGGGGTTCTGCGCAGGCGCGATGTATCCGACGCTGATGGCCAAGGGCAATTCCCTGTTCCCGCACATCGCGGGCTTGACGAGTGCGATCCTCGGGTGCGCACTGCTGCTTGTATCGTCAGCGATGATGGGGCTCGCCGGTTTCTTGTCGGTGCAGGTGCTCACGCCGCTCGCGGTGTTCTTCGTGCTTCTCGCGTTCGGTGTTGTCTGGATGGTGACGAAACTGCTGCGGCATCTGGCGCAACTTCAGCCCGATGCGCCCGTGTGCCGCGACGGCAAGGTGGCGTGAAGCACGCCGCTAGGTGCCAATCACGACATACACGACTGCCAGCGGCGAAGTCTTGCCTCCCGGCAAGGCTGCGCGCAGCGGAAAGCCAACGGTACCGCGTACGGCGACGAATCGTGACATCTGAAAGCGCAAGCCCCCGCCGGCGCTGACGAGCGAACCGTTGTTCTGCTCGGCCGGCTCATCGATGCGATTCCAGGCATGTCCGGCATCGATGAATAAAAACGGCTGCAGCGCCGTGCCCGTCGTGCCGAATGCGAGTGGCGGCGTGCGCAATTCCGTCTGCAGATCCCAGCCGCGGTCGCCCAGCACGACATACGGCTCGTAGCCACGCACACTGGTATCGCCGCCAAGCCCCAGTTCCTCGCTGGGCAGCAACGTATTCGGCGTCCATTGCAACACGCCTCGGGCATACAGTGAAAAGCCGGCGCCGATCGCCACATCGCGCTGGGCCGACGACTGTATGTACGCGTACCGCGCTGTCGCGCCGAGGCGCGAGGTGTTGAAGGCCGCGTCATTGTCATCACCGTCGAAGTGCCCGGGACTCAGAAAGAGCGTTGCATTCACGGCTGCCTGGCCGAGCGCGTCGGTTTTGGTGGCGTCATAGGCAATGACGAATTGATGGATATGGGTATTCGACCCGAACACCTGGAAGCCGCCGAATTCGAGGTTGTTGTTCGACCGCTTGAAGTCATAGCCGAACTGCATCTGCTGCTGCCATTGTCCTGACGACGCGATCCGCAAGTCGTAACGAAAACTCAGTTGTGCCGAGATTCCAGTCTGCCCATAACTGTCCGGCAGATCCGGCGTACCTTGCGCATACATGCCGAATAGCTCGACCCGATCAAGCCACGGCAGCGGCGCGCTGTAATTAAACGAATGGCCTACAAAGCGCGGGTGATTGGCACCGCCAAAGATATCCGGGCGGCCGTCGAACACGTCACTGTTGGTCGTGAGCTGGTAGCCGATCTCCTGATCGAGGCCGAACAGATTGCCGTAGTCGATTCCGGCGAAAAAGCGGTCGCGGCCAAGCTGGCTCACACCGCCGTTGTCGTAGCCGGCACTCAGGCGCAGCGGCAGACGATCTTGCGTTTCCAGCACGACGTCGGTTGAGTCTTTCGCCGCCCCGGGCGCGTACACCACGTTCACCGTCCGGTAAGGGTTCAGGTTCAGTAGCGCCAGCCCCGACGTCACATCGGCCTCGCTGATCGATTCACCGCTGGTGAGCGGCATTTCTCCGGTCAGCACGGAATCGGAGAAATATCGGTTACCGCGCGCGATCACCTTTCCCAGGCGATAACTCGCCACCGCAATCCGCACGACGCCGCCCGATACGTCCTGCTCGGGAACGTACACATCGACGAGCGGTTGCCCCGCTTCGCGAAAGCGCTGCACAACTGCGCGGCGTATCCGCGCGAGCCGTCCGAACGTCATCGGCCGGCCGAGATCGGCTGAGAAGCCGGCGAGGAACTGGGCATCGAGAAGCGGCAGGCCCTGCGCCGTGATCGCGCCCTGCGCTGCCTCGGTGACGGAAGGCTGACCGCTGTGATCTGCCGAGAAGACCAGGCCGCGCAGCGTCTCGACGGCCACCTGCGTGGCGTTGGGATCGCCTTCGGGAAGAACTGGCGGCTTCAGTTGGTGCGCGTTTGGAGGGGGTGGCGTGGGTGTCACGTCACGATACGACTGTGCCGCCGCCGCGATCGCAAATGCGATCAGGACGGCACCCGTTCCCACGCGGGTGACAACATGCGCCCACTTACGCGCGGTGCCCGGCGGCTTGCCGGGCCGCCGCGAACCGCGACGCAACGCTGCTTGCTTAATGCTCAACTTGCCATCGCAGCACAGGAGACGTCGCACCGGATGGGATCGCCCACGTTCCGTTCGGACTGAAATTCCAGCTCGAACCGAAGCTGGCCGGAACGCTCATTTGCGCGGTCGTCAAACCATTGGCGGCGGGTATTTGCGTGCCGTTGACGACGCCCGGAGCGTTACGCGTGTTGGCTGTGTTCCAGAACACGTTATTCGCGATGGTGCCCGTGTTCTCTGCGGCAATCCCGCCGTACGATGCGAGCGGAGGACCCGCCACGCCCCGTGTGGAAGCCGAGTAGGACTCTTCAACTAATCCTGCGTTGGTCCCGACCAGACCACCCGCCTCGGTTGAGGTTCCAATCGATGCGGTCGCGTAAGACTGGTTGATGACACCCGTCGACGAGTTCGACCCAACCAAACCGCCCTGCAAACCATGGCTTCCGCCGCTTACGCTGCCAGTAGCGTACGACTGCAGGACCAGTCCGTTGTTGATGCCGACAAGACCGCCGGATACGCCCTGGGTACCGACTGACGCGCTGCTCCAGGAGCGCTCGATCGTGCCGCTATTCTGACCTGCCACTCCACCGGCGCTGCCCGATCCAAAGCTTCCGGAGCTTGCCAGCCCGCTGCTGTACGAGTTCGTGATCAGACCAAGATTGTCGCCCGCGATGAGGCCGACGCTTGCGAATAGACCGCTGCCGGATGCATTGGTGACGCCCACGTTGCGTACTACCCCCGTGGTCCCTATTGTCGAGAACAAGCCAATGGCCCCGGTGAACGACGTCGAATTCGTCGCCGCATAAGCAAGACTGTCGATCGTGTGGCCCATCCCGTCGAACTGGCCGGTAAACGGTGTAGCTGGCGTGTTGCCGATAGGGTTGAAAGCGACGTTCGGATCAGCCTGGATATTCTTGCCAAGTGCGTAAATGCCTGCGAGGTTCTGCGACACCTTGTTCAGGTCGGCGAGCGTGTTCACGAGTTGATAGGCCGTGACCTGCGTCAGCAGTCCGCTAAACGGAGCAGCACTCCACGTGCGATTGGTTCGAATGGTGCCGGGTTGCCAGCTACCGTTCATGTCATAGAGCGCAGAGACGATGCCCGTGCTCTTCGACCAGTCGATCGTGCCCGCGTTGATGACGCTGCCGCCGTTGTCGATTCCGGTGGCATCCGCACGCAACGTCAGATTGCCGCTTCCTGAATTGGCGACGGTGACATGCTGCCCGACGCTGACCGTGTGATAGCCATTCAGCGCAAGCGACGCGGCGCCATTCCAATTCAGGCTGGACGATACGGTCAGGTTGCCGCTAGTGCGGCCGGCGCCCGTTGTCGTCACGGCAACTGACGTTCCACGCGACAGGTTCTGCGAGAGTGCATTAGCAGTCGCCGCGTCGATCGTGAAGGTGGGCGCGCTGAGATTCCACTGTGCCGCATCGACCGTCGCGCCCTGGACATTCACCGTCTTGCCGCTCATGTCGACCGTGCCGCCGCTGCCGGCTGCATTCGCTGCATCGACGGTACCTTGGGCGTTGACGTTGCCGGTGTTTGCGACCAGCCAGACATGGCCGTCGCGCGTGGCGGTGCCGGTCGCGCGTATCACGCTGTGCTGTCCGGCAAGCGCGTACACGTTGCCGTCCGCAGCCTGCAGGTTGATCTGCGCAGCCCGGATCGTGCCTGAGTTGAGCACTTGCCCGGCGCTGCCGGCTTGCACGAACACCTGCGGACCGGAAGACGAATCCTGCAGCAGGACCTGGCTACCGGCCGCAAGCTCGGCGGTTCCCTTCGCCGCCGTCACACTGCCCTGGTTGGAGACGGTCGTGCGCGAGATCAGGAAGACATCGCCGCCGGTAGAGCTGATCGCGCCGAGGTTGACGACAGTGCCCCTACCATTACCGCTGAGTGTGAGCGATCCACCGTTCATGAACGCGCTGTTGGATACGCCGAGCGTCGAAGCAACAAAGCGGCCGCCTGTCGTAATGACGCCGGTCGACCCCACCAGCACGCCCTGCGGATTGATCAGATACACGCTGCCGGTCCCGCTCAGCAGCCCGTTAATTGACGAAAGGCTGTTACCGGTGACCACGTTTAGCGTCGCGCCCGAGCCGTTGTTGATCGTGACGTGTTGCCCCGCGCCAATCGAAAACGAATTCCAGTCAATCACGCCGCGCGCGCTTGTCTGCGAGATGTTGAGCCCGGAACTGCCGCTGGTGATCTTGCCGTTGCCTGCAACGAACTGGCCGCCTTGCGGAAGCACGCCAGCCGCTTGCGTTAAAGGCATCCAGAAAGAGGCCGCGATGGGTAAAAGCAGTATGACGACGGGACGCCGATGCGACATGTCTTCCTCCAGGGCACAAAGACCGCTTTGGCTACGGGAATTCCCGGCATACAAAAGAAAAGCCTGACACAACCGTTCGAGATATCAGGTTATTCAATGCCGGGAAAATATCAAGCGATGGAATGTGGTGAATCAATATCGACCGAGCCAAATCCATTATAAAAACATTTCGGCGAAATTAAGATGAATATGTCTTCAGAACAATGGAAATTAAGTGGTCTACCGCACTGTTGAGCGGCCAATATCGGCTCCATATGGTTTTGACCATAACTTGACGGCTGGCGCGATAGCATTCAACCCTTTTTATTTCTTCTATCTGTTGTTAACCCGAATAAATGAGGAGAGAGGCTTAAAGGCAGTTGCGGCGGCGAGAGGTTTCGGCCGGTGGGAATGGCTTCAAGTCGTGTCTGCGGGTAAGTCAGGCGGATATCGGGAACTTATCTCATCGATGAAATCCGGAGTATCCCTGATAGCTAATCCCCCGATTATGAGCTCGGAGTTCGAAACGAATACATCTTCCGTTTTTACATTCAATGGATGAAGAACAGTCGTTACTGCACCGTCCCGGGAATCGCCGAGGCTGCTTTGTTTAAGTTAATGTGATTTCAACGGCGGGTGTTTCAAGTTTGCCGGACGGTGTTTGCTTCCGCTTCAGCGGGCGGGATATAGCCGAACGGTTCCATCAGCCGATGATTGCCGGGTATCCGGACAAGTGATCCTTCGATTTGGCGAAAGTATGACTTCGGTACTTTCAAATTTTCGAAAATGACCTGCCGACGTAATCTGTGTGCTCCATAGCGGTCGCCAAGCCGCTGATCGAACGGAGCCCGTCATGCCTTTCATCAACGTCAAAATCGCCGGACCCACACTCGCACCCGAACAAATCGGCCGACTCCAGCGCGGCCTGACGGACATCGTATTCGAAGCACTTCGGAAGGAGCGCGAATTGACATCCGTGCTGATCGAACAGGTGCCCGCGAGCAGATGGTCGATCGCGGGCGCCGTCGCACCCGTGCTGGCACATGTCACGGCCAGCGTCGCTGCGGGCAGCAATACCGTCGAGGAAAGGGCGCGATTTATCGCTGAAACGCATCGGCTTTTGAAGCTGATCCTGGGCGGCGGCTTGCCCATGGCGACCTACGTCATCGTCGATGAACCCCCGGACGACTCATGGGGTTACGACGGCATCACTCATCTGCAGCGCGCGAAATCGGCACATCACAGCGCCGCATGAACCTGCTGGAAAACTTGTTTATATCGATAGGAGATTGTCATGCCCCTCGTCCGGATTTCGGTACTCAAAGGAAAGTCGCCCGCGCAGTTGCGCGCAATTGCCGACGGCATTCATCAAGCGCTCGTGGACACTTACAACGTTCCCGTTAAAGACCGCTTCCAGCTTATTGAACAGCGAGAGCCGGGCGAGATCATTTACGACAAGGACTATCTCGGCATCGAGCGCACGGACGATCTGGTGTTCGTCCATGTTATCGCCGGGCGTTGGCGCGACACCGCGGCAAAGCAGGCGCTTTACGCTGGAATCGTACAACGGCTGTCGGCCGATCCGGGTATGCGCCCCGAGGACGTGCAGGTCGTCATCTCGTCCAACGACAAGGATGACTGGTCCTTCGGCAACGGCGTTGCGTCCTACATCCCGGACACGAAATCAGCTTGAATGGGGCCAATCAATCCGCGAGCCTGTGAATCGCGTGAAAGGAGCAAGACCATGTTTATCATGCAATATCAAATCACCCTGCCTGCCGACTACGACATGCGAATCATCCGTAGCCGTGTTGCCAACAAGGGAGCATCTTTCGATACGTTCACCGGGCTTGGCCTCAAATGCTTCCTCATTCGTGAGAAGGGGAAATTTGGCGCCCAGGCCAATCAATACTCGCCGGTTTACCTGTGGCCGCAAGTCGACGCGATGTGGGGCTTTCTCGCCGGTCCCGCCTTCGGCGGAATCAAGGAATCGTTTGGCGTGCCGCTGGTCGAGACCTGGCCTTGTTTGGCTTTTGCCCGAACGGAAAGGCTAGACCATCCAACGGCTATCGCATCGGTTACGCGTGAAGAAGAGACCTTGCCTCCGGACACGGATCTTGTCGAGCTGCGCAGGCGGGAAGTGAAACTTGCATCGGATTTGGTCAACAGCACGAAAGGTCTGCTCGCGCGTGCGGTTGGTCTTGATCCACGTAGCTGGCATCTCGTTCGATTCGACTATTGGGAGCGGCCGCAATCTGACTTGCCCGCCGGCCTTCACAGCTACGAGGTCCTCCATGTTTCGGCTCCCGCTTTCGGTGAACTGACGGATCACGCGCGCGCCTGACCGGGGAGGAATGCATCGGCTAAGCGTCGCCTTCGCGCCATGCCTAAGTAAGGCTCGCTCGGGCGGTAAAGCGCTGAATGCTCCTCTTGATCAAGGCATCGACCGCATAGGGCCCCGATCCTCCCATGACAAGAGCCGCGAGACACGCCAGATACAGCAGGTCCGTTTCATAGCCGGGCGGCCCGAACTGTGGTCCCGCCGCAGTCACCGCCATCAGCTTGATCGATGTGAAGCCGAAGGGCAGGTGAACGGTGAGGATTGCGACAAGCAAGACAACCGCCATGGGTATGCTGGCAAGCGGCACGAGCGCGCCAAGGAGGATGGCGAGACCGCCCAGGAGTTCGATCATGATGGTCGCCCATGCCATAAAGTGCGGAGCGGGAACGCCGAGTGCCTGAAGGATCATGGCGAAGACCTCGGGATGCTTGACGATCTTTGCGTAGCCGTGAGCGATGAAGCCGTATCCGACTATCAATCGCAGGGGAATGGGTGCCCAACGGGCGAGCGATGCAGCGAGTGGAGAATCAGATGAAGTCAGCGAGCGGAAAAAGTTCGAAATCGTTTCCATACGAAAATCCTTACCGGTAAAAACATAAGCGACGCCACCGTCAGGAAGTTCCTGCGGAAAGCGGCATGCCTCTGTTGATTCGTTCGTACGGACGAGTTGGTTACAGTGGACTCAAAATTTTTTATGACAACGTTTTGGAATTAAGAATTGCAGCGATTGACGCCTTGCTGGAAATGAAAAGGTAGTCAGGATTCCTTTGCGTTTGAAACGGCCGCGATTACGGCGATCGACCGGCGTAAGAGAAGTGGCAACTTCGAAGGTGACGGTGCCGCAGTGACGGGAGTGCGGAGAGAACCGCCTTGACCCCGACCGGGATCGGACAGAATAATGCTTCTGAAAATCCTGGATTTTTAATGTATTCCATCGGAGTAGTCGAATCATGGCCGTTCGCACGAATCTCGATATGGACGTTCTGCGTACCTTTGTGACCGGCTTCGAACTTGGCAGTTTCGCGCGAGCGGCTGACCGGCTCGGCCGCTCTCAATCGGCCGTGAGCACGCAGTTGCGCAAGCTCGAAGAGCAAATTGGCCAGCCTCTCGTGCAGAAGTCAGGCAGAGGACTTGCGCTGACCACGGCCGGAGAAGGGTTGTTGAGCTACGCGAAGCGCTTGCTGGAGCTCAATGACGAGGCCGTGGACACTATCCGTGGCTCGGGTCTTGAAGGTTGGGTTCGACTTGGATTGCCCCAAGACTTCGCAGATACGTTTTTGCCGGCTGTTCTAGGACGCTTCTCCAGGGCGCACCCCAATGTCAGAGTGGAGGTCCAAGTCGACCGAAGCGTGCCGCTGGTCGAGAAGACAATCAAAGGCGACTTGGACATGGCGCTCGTCTGGGGAGACGGCAGTGCGCCTCACGCTCAACGGTTAGCCGACCTTTCGATATCCTGGATCGGACGTCCTGATTGGGGCGGCCTTCAAAGCCTCGGACAGGAGCCGCTACCCTTGGTTGCGTTCGAGCCACCCTGTTCATTTCGCACCGCTGGCATCGCGGCGCTCGACGAGGCCGGCATTCCCTGGCGGCTCGTCTTCACCACGCCTAGTCTCTCAGGTCTTTGGGCGGCAGTCGAAGCAGGACTTGGCATCACATTGCGCACGACGATCAATATGCCGAAAACGCTCGCTGCCCTCGTTCCTGTAGCGACGGGTTTGCCGGCACTTCCTGCAATACCGCTGGCGCTTCACCGGGCGGAAGCACAGCCTCATGCGGCGGTGAAAAGACTCACTGACATTGTGCTGGAGGCCATCGATGAGGAAATAAGGTACTCGCATGCTGGCTCACTCCCATCGTGATCGATGCAGCCAGGCGCAGGCACATTCGCCGCTTGATTTGAAGCGAACGTAACGGCGAAGCTGGAGTCATTCGTGCCGACCTCCGTCAATCCCCCGTTCCTGGCTAGCGATGAAAACCGCCAATTGAGCATCGAAAGCACGCGTGTAGGCTGGCCGCGCTTCGCCACGGGCGGCATAGGCTGACAGGTTCGGATATTCGTTTAGCAGACCCGATGCTTTCAATCTGAATAGCACCGACACCATCATCAGGTCGCCTGCGCTGAACGCACCATCGAGCCAGTCGGCGCTGCCGAGGCGGTCGGAAAGCTCGCCCAGCCGGTCACGAATGCGATCCACGACCAAAGGCAAACACTCCTTGTAACAGGTCTTGTTGCCCTCCTAAAACTTGGTGGTCTGGAGATCGAGAATCGGCGGCTCAACGGAGTTGAGCGCGGCAAATCAATGGAGAGGCAGTGGCCGGCCAAACGAAATCATTCGCCATCACTCGCGCGCTCACGGTCGCCTGACCGATTCAACCTTCAAAGCGGTCGATGAATCGATCCTGGCTGTTTAGGCTGCTCATTCCTGAAACACATTTACGGACCGGCTTGTACGAGCAGGCCGTCGATAATGCCGTTAGCGGCAAGATGGATACGCCAGATGGCAGACCCGGAAGCATGTGTAACCTGATATATGTCCCAACCTTGGCTGCCGACACCCAAAAACCGGACAGTTTCAATAGGACCCCATTGCGTCATCTGCTCGGCCATTCTGGACAGTTGCTCGCGCGTAGCTTCTTGTAACCCAGGAGACATTTCGGAGTATCTCGGGTGTCCCGACTGCAAGCTGTCAATGTTCCGGCGCAATGCAGCTTCGCTCCCCGGAGTGGCGGTCTGACTCTTGACCTTCGCAGCGAGAGCTGCCTCGACCTTCTCCGCCTCGGCTGTATCGATTCGTGGAAACGTGCGATTGTGACCGTTCTGATGATGAATTAACGCGGTCACATGTCCTTGATCATCAACCACGAACGTCTGGGTCACTTTGAGGACTTTCATAAAAAACGCCGTATCACTCATGGGGAACTCTTCAATCCATACTTGCCCCGTCACTTTCGACGCCAGATGGTCACCTTCCCGTCGAATGTTCATCACAGCTGTATCAGAAATACTGTACGCGCCAACGTATCGATCCAGAATTTCAGCGGATACCGGCACTTGAGTATGTTCGTTCGAAGCATCGTTCATGATTGGTGGGCTCACTTGTGCGGCCAGAGTAGCCAGCGTGATTGACATACATCCGAGAAGTACTGCAACCAGCAATTTCCGTTTTACAGGCTTCTGCAACATCAGTTTTAGACGCCGCTCCAAAAAAGATCTCGACTCGGACATACCGGCTACTGATCCGATATATCGCGATTGTCTTTCTCCCACCGCAATCAGCGTTTCGCCATAAATGGCAACTTTATATCCAGCCTTCAGGACTCTCACGTCGCAGTCGACCTCAATAGCACACCTGAGTCGTCGCAGCTGCCACCAAAGCGGCAGGTTCCATGGCATGAACGCGATCAGGCAGAGTGCGATCGTAAGGAGAGTCGGGTCATGAGCATCTATGTGCGATCTTTCGTGCGCGATAACGGCAGCCTGTTGCTCCAGGGGCGAATCTAGAAGCCAGGCTGGAAGAACGATCCGTGGACGAAGAAGGCCGACAACCGCGGGACCGACGTCGACCGACAGATACACCGAAACGTCGCAGACAGATACCGTAGTCCACTGCCGTTTGCGCCAGTGCAAATGCGTTGCGGCGATCAGCAAAATCAAAATCATCAACACTGATGCGGCATACCACACGTCTTTCGCATGGAGTTGAACGTGCTGGAACGCCGAGGACCTACCGTCATGGTTCTCGATCCAGATTGCGGGCGATAGATGAGTGGATGTGATCTCATGCAAGGCGATCACATTCTGAGGCACTGACGGCCTCAGCTCTACGGGGATTTCGATTGAAACCGACGTCATAGCCGCCGGAATTGCTAGTGATGCGACGATCGCGAGTAGCCAGAACCATCTGCTGGACGATCGCCGTTGCCGTGCGGAGTGTTCCGCAATAAGTGCGGCTGCAGATAGAACCGCCGATACCGACACCGCATAAATCATCCACGTCAGCATCGCGATTACTCCTCGTCAGGTCTCTCTTTCAGTAGCTCACGCATACGACGTATTTCCTTCGGCGTAAGATTTTTGTCGGCCACCAGCTGCGCAAATAGCAGTTCTGTCGATCCTGCGAATAGCTTGCTAGTGAGGTGCCGCAAAGCGCTTTTTCGGGCCGCTTGCTGCTGAACGGCGGCTGCATAGCGATACCCACGGCCTTCTTCTACGTGAGTTACATAACCCTTGCTTTCCAGCGTGCGAAGGATCGTCAGAACCGTGGTGTAGGCGAGGTCATCGGTAAGTCCGTCACGAACCTCACTCACAATTGAGGGGCCGCGCTCCCATAGTATCTGCATGACGTCGGCTTCCCGGTCAGTCAGCGAGATGTCCAAAATGACTCCTACTAAAGGTTTAGTAGATCGTAGGATCGGAGTGGTGAGCTGTCAACTATTCTTTTAGTTGATGTGATTCGGAGCTTAGCGGCGGAAGCGGAAGCGTTCGGAGTTGCGACCGCTATAATTTTGAACGCGGACGACTTTCATCGTCGATTCTCCCTGACGGGCGCCTTGCAAGATGGGTGAGGAACGCTGCTGTACTTCGAAAGCGGGCGTAAGTTGCGTTCGGTCCGAGGTTCCGAACCACGTCCAGATAAGTCGACCAAGGAAGACAGAATGCGGACAGGAGCTGTCATTCGAATCGACGAGCGTTGAACATCTGAGTGACCGTTCCTCATCGAACAACGGACGCACGGCAAGGGAGGGAATCAACTCTCGGCTAATTTTGGCTATAGTACTTTTAGTCTTAGAAAAGAGACTTATCTCTTAATCGAAGCGGGCACGATCCCGAAATACAAAATGAGCCGTCTACCCAAAAGAGGTTCCCGGTCGCCTCGTCAAAGTGTCAGTGAGGGCGTGAAGGCTTCGTGGAAAAATCCGGAAATTGCTCGCGCGCGTGGCGAACAGCATGCTGCCGAGGTCACTGTAGATGGCATAACTACCCGATACAAGAGCGTGGCCCATGCGGCGCGCACGCTCGGTCTCGACGGCCTGCAGGAAACACGGCACATCCGCTTTCGGGGCGAACTGAAAGAGCGGCATGCTGCGAGCGCGGGCGCGACTCATGTGTGGACGGGGGACGACGGCAAACAGTACATCTTCCGGCTGGTCGACAAGGGCAGGAGTGAAAGTCAGCGCTCTACCAATCACCGTCCGGTCGAAGCAGTCTGGGACGTCTGCGGTCGGCACATAGATTTTTCCCAG
Organism: Caballeronia sp. LjRoot29; assembly: GCF_964252755.1. Classification (NCBI taxonomy): domain Bacteria; kingdom Pseudomonadati; phylum Pseudomonadota; class Betaproteobacteria; order Burkholderiales; family Burkholderiaceae; genus Caballeronia; species Caballeronia sp. LjRoot29. Next base: position 29,114 of record NZ_CAXUPU020000058.1, read on the forward strand.
CCGGAGGTACCGCCGTCGGTCAAGGAACAGATTTACAGTGAATGCGCAGCGCTCGGCGTTGTGAGAGGCACGGCGGTAACGCAGACATCCTCTTTCATCAAGTTCAAGGGCGACCGGGAAGCTGCCCAAGCTCACGCTCGCAGCTGGCCGTCAAACCAGACTAAAACTGATGAAGCCGAGCGCGATGACAACGATGTCGATGACACCACCTTTGACGATCTGCATGACCGCGGTGAAATCGGCAGCGACAATGCTGAACAGCAGATTCGGACCGTGAAACAGTATAAGCGCCGTGCGGACACCCGGAAGGCCGTGCTCGCGCGCACCGATCGTTGTGAGCGTGATGGGTGCGGTGAAAAGCAGCGCTTTGCAGGCTTTCTAGAAGTCCATCATATCCTCGGGGTCAGGAACGGTGACCGCCCGTGGAACTGTGTAGCCATCTGCCCGAATTGCCATACAGAAGCACACTACAGCCCGGACAAGGAAAACCTTAACCAGAAACTGCTGGACTATGCGTCGCGGTTCAGACGATAAACAGGCAAATTTCGTTTGTTAGTCGCGCTGATGATGCGGCCAGTTGAGCGCACGGCTCTTCCGATTTGATGGTATTGGCGCCAGAAACAAAAGCGTCATCAACCGCCGCATCGTCCAACGCATGGCCTCCCGAAGCCCAAATGCGCACGCGTGAAATGCATTTTATTTTTTCAGCTTGATGCGCCAGCGCGCGGTTTGAGCGCAGGTGCCGGGAGCCGGCAGTCCGGCCACGAGCTGCTGAGAGCGCGTGGAGGCCTACATTTGCGATGAGAGAGGTGCCGTGCGGCTCCGTTCGTTTAGGGTTGTTCGATGCCTGCCATCG